>JALOSK010000062.1 GCA_025458465.1 Sandarakinorhabdus sp.
AGGCAGGCATGTTCGGGCGCATGGCCGCGGCCCACCACCACCTGCCACTGGCGTGCGCCGATGCTGAGCACATCGCCATCGCGCAGCCGCTTGAAGCCGGCCGGCATCTTCGAAATGATCTTGCCGAAACTGCCCCAGGCCTTGGCCTTCATCGCCGCCACCTGCTCCTCGCTCCAGCCGGCGCGCACCGAAAAGGCGATGGCTTCTTCCGGCGGCGCGTCGCGCACATCAAGGATGAGCGTGCGGGCCAGCAGATATTCGGTGCGGGTGATTTCCAGCGGCACGTCGAACTTGCGGCACAGCCAGCCGGCCATGCCGAGGTGATCGGGGTGATAATGGGTCACGATCACCCGGCCCACCGGCTTGGCCTTGAGCGGGCCGGCAAACAGTGCCTCCCACGCCGCCTTGCTGGCCGGCAGGCCCACACCAGTATCCACGATGGCCCAGTGATCGCCGGCATCCAGCACCCACAGGTTGATGTGATCCAGCCCGAACGGCAGCCCCATGCGCACCCACAGCACGCCCGGCGCCACTTCATGCGCCTCCCCCGGCCCCGGCACCCAGCGGCCACACGGGTAGGTGAGGCCGTTGCGCTCCTCGGGTTCGCGCGCTTCCGTGCTGGTCTGGCCAACGGGGATGGGATTGAGCGGCGGCGGTTCCATGATCCACGGCTAGCGCGGGGCCGGTGTGGCGTCGACTCTCCTTGCCGACAGGATGGGGAGCGGGCATTTGAGCCGCGCAAACTGTGGAGAGGCGCGTGAAACTGGCGGTATTCGATTGTGACGGGACGCTGATCGACAGCCAGGTCAACATCATCCGGGCGATGGAGAGCAGCTTTGCCCGCCACGCCCTGCCCGCGCCCGATCCGCACGCCACACGGCGGATCGTGGGCCTTTCGCTGGTGGAGGCCATGCAGGCGCTGCTGCCGGATGCCGAACCCGCCCTGCACATCAGCCTGGCCGAGGATTACAAGACCGCCTTTCAGCGCCTGCGCGCCGATCGCAGCCTGGATGCCGAGCCGCTCTACCCCGGCATTCGCCGCCTGCTGGATGCGCTGGACGGCGATGGCTGGCTGCTGGCGGTGGCCACCGGCAAATCCGATCGCGGGTTGAAGCTGGCGCTGGAACATCACGGCATCCACCATCTGTTCGTGAGCCTGCAAACCGCCGACCGTCACCCATCCAAGCCGCACCCATCGATGCTCCGCACCGCGCTGGCAGAGGCGGGCACCACGGCCGACCGCGCCGTGATGATCGGCGACACGGTGTTCGATATCGCCATGGGCGGCGCTGCCGGCGTGCGCAGCATCGGGGTGGACTGGGGCTATCACGAGGCCCACGAACTGCTGGAGGCTGGCGCGACGCACGTGGCGGCTGATGCCGGGCATTTGCTGGAGCTGCTGAATGGCTGACGAGGACATGCCGGGCTCAGCCGAGATGCCGGGCTCTGCCGAGATGTTCATATCGCTGCTGTTCGGCGGCATTTTCGTGGTGCTGGCGCGGCGGAGCAGCGCCGCCGGAGAGAACGGCGAGATTGCCACCGTGCTGTTCTGGGGCGCGGCCATCCTGCAGTTCGCGCTGGCCTTCGTCTTGCTGTGGCGCGGCCGGCGCGGCTAAGGCGGATGCGCCATGGCTGATGCCCCCCTGCCCCCCAAAGAAGCGAAGAAACGCTATCTGATCTTCCTGGCCGTGCGGCTGTTTGGCCTTGCCATCATGGCGCTGGGCGCGTGGCTGGGGCGCGATCACGGCCAGGCCGTGGGCATGGGCGTGATCCTGTTGGGCGGCCTGTCGCTGTTCATCCGGCCGCGCCACCTGGGGTTGACCCGCAAATGAAGCGCTTCTGGAAAAGCACGGCGGTGGTGCCGGCCGACGCTGGCCCGCCACCATTCTGGACTGTGGCGCTGGACGGCCGCCCGGTGCGCACGCCGGCCCGCGCGGCACTGGCCGTGCCTGGCGCGGCGCTGGCCGAAGCGATCGCCGCCGAATGGGACGCGCAGGGCGACACGATCAACCCGCGCGCCATGCCACTCACCGGGCTGGCCAATGCCGCCATCGATCGGGTCGCGCCCGACAGCGCAGCCTTCGCCGCCCGGCTGGCCGCCTATGGCGAAAGCGAGCTGATCGCCTATCGCGCCGACGGACCGCAAGGCCTGCTGGCAGCGCAAGCCGCGGCATGGGACCCGTGGGTGGATTGGTTCGCAAGGCGCTTCGATGCCGCCCTCACCCTCACCACCGGGATCATGCACGTGGCACAGCCGCCCGAAACGCTGGCCCGCATCCGCGCCGCCTTCGCCGGCTTCACGCCATTTCAGCTGGCCGGGCTCGATCCGGTGGTGGGCATCACCGGTTCCGCTGTGCTGGCGCTGGCCGTGGCAGACGGCGAACTGGACGCCGTGGCCGCCCATGACATCGCCCACGTCGACGCCCGCTGGCAGGAAGAACAATGGGGACGCGACCCGCTGGCGGAAAAGGCCGAGGCCGCCCGCCGCGCCGATCTTGATGCGGCGATCACCTTCCTGCGGCTGTTGGCAGGATAGCCAATCGCCTCTTGCCCCAAATGGTCCACTTGCTAGGGGATGGCCGTAAGGGAGAGCATCGATGCTGAAGCAACTGGAAGAACTGGAACGTCGCCGCGCCGCCGCCCGCCTTGGCGGCGGGGAAAAGCGCATCGCCGCCCAGCACGCCAAGGGCCGGCTGACCGCGCGGGAACGGCTGGACATATTGCTTGATCCCGGCAGCTTCGAAGAGCTCGACATGTATGTGGAGCACAACTGCACCGATTTCGGCATGGCTGAAACGGTGATCCCCGGCGATGGCGTCGTCACCGGCAGCGGCACCATCAACGGCCGGCTGGTGTTCGTGTTTTCCCAGGATTTCACCGTGTTCGGCGGTTCACTTTCCGAACGTCATGCCCAGAAGATCTGCAAGATCATGGACATGGCGATGAAAGTTGGCGCGCCTGTCATCGGCCTGAACGACAGCGGCGGCGCCCGCATCCAGGAAGGCGTGGCCAGCCTTGGCGGCTATGCCGAGGTGTTCCAGCGCAACGTGCTGGCATCGGGCGTGGTGCCGCAGATCTCGCTGATCATGGGCCCCTGCGCCGGCGGTGCGGTGTACAGCCCGGCGATGACCGACTTCATCTTCATGGTGAAGGATAGCAGCTACATGTTCGTCACCGGGCCAGACGTGGTGAAGACGGTGACCAACGAGGTGGTCACGCAAGAGGAACTGGGCGGCGCCATCACCCACAGCACCAAATCGGGTGTCGCCGATCTGGCGCTGGAGGACGATATCGACGCCCTGCTGCGCACCCGCACGTTCTTCGATTATCTGCCGCTCAACAACCGCGAGGACGCGCCGTTCCGCCCGACCAGCGATGATCCGTTGCGCGTTGACGAAAGCCTGGACACGCTGATCCCGGCCAGCGCCGCCAAGCCCTATGACATGCACGAGCTGATCAGCAAGGTGGCCGACGATGGCGACTTCTTCGAGCTGCAGCCCGGCCATGCCGGCAACATCATCATCGGTTTCGCCCGTATCGAAGGCCACACGGTGGGCATCGTTGCCAACCAGCCGATGGTGCTGGCCGGCTGCCTCGACATCAATGCCAGCAAGAAGGCCGGGCGCTTCGTGCGCTTCTGCGATGCCTTCAACATCCCGATCGTGACGTTCGTCGATGTGCCCGGCTTCCTGCCAGGCGTGGCGCAGGAATATGGCGGCATCATCAAACATGGCGCCAAATTGCTGTTCGCCTATGCCGAAGCCACCGTGCCCAAGATCACCGTGATCACCCGCAAGGCCTATGGCGGCGCCTATGACGTGATGGCATCAAAGCACCTGCGCGGCGATCTGAACTATGCCTGGCCCACCGCCGAAATCGCCGTGATGGGCGCCAAGGGCGCGGTGGAGATCATCTTCCGCCAGGATATCGGCGACAAGGACAAGATCGCAGCACGCACCGCCGAATATGAAGCCCGCTTTGCCAATCCGTTCGTGGCGGCATCCAAGGGCTTCATCGACGAGGTGATCATGCCGCACGCCACCCGGCGGCGCATTGCGCTGGGGCTCAGGAAACTTCGCACCAAGACCCTTGAGAACCCTTGGAAAAAGCACGATAACATCCCGCTGTAACGGGGGTGCGCCATGAGCAACGGCAAGATTGGAATCGGCTTCGTCATTGGCCTGGCTGTGGGGATGTTGCTCTACAAGCTGGTTCTGGGCGGCTGACGCTGGCGTCGACGGCCCTCACCCGGTATGGGCCTGTGCGCGATGCCCGATACTTATCTCGTCTGGAAATTCCTGCACATCACCGGGGTGGTGATGCTGATGGGCAACATCACCGTCACGGCGATCTGGAAGTTCTTCGCAGATCGTGATGGCCGCCCGCAGGTGCTTGGTTTTGCACAGAAACTCATCACCTACACCGATTGGTCGATGACGGTGTGGGGAGTCGTGCTCACCATGGCCGGCGGCTATGGCCTCGCCATCGAAGGCGGCTTTCCGCTGCTGTCCGGCTGGCTTTTGTGGGCACAGATCTGTTTCGTGGTGGCCGGCTTGATCTGGATGGGCCTGATCGTGCCGATCCAGATCCGCAGCGCCCGGCTGGCCCGCCAGTTCGGCGGCGGCCCCGTGCCTGAGGAATACAAGTCATTGTCGAAGAAATGGATTTTCTGGGGACTCGTGTCCACCGTGCCACTGCTGGCGGCGCTGTGGTTGATGATCGCGCAGCCGCTGTGATGCCGGCTTGACGGCATTGTGACGCTTCGGTTGCAGAAAAAAGACTCTTGAATGACAGTTTGATGACATAACTGTTGCATTGGCATGACAACGCGCGCATCATCCTTCCATCAGCGATTGGGAGGTCATGCGATGCGTATTCTGATCACGGCGATGATGGCAGCAGCCCTGGCGGCGCCGGCCATGGCGGCAGGCCCCGGATATGAAGAAAGCCGCGTGCGGGTGCAGACGGCGGATCTCGATCTGGCCAGCACGGATGGTCAGCGCGCGCTTGAACGCCGTGTGGAAATGGCACTGGCGCGCCTCTGCGGCACCCCGGTGTTCCACAGCCGCGATGAACTGGCCGAACTGGATGCCTGCCGCGCCGACGCAATGAAGGCCGCAGCCCCGCAGATCGAAGCGGCGCGCGCGCGTCAGGCAGTCACGGTTGCCGTGAACCGCTGAAACAGCTCAGGCTGCCGGCCCACCCCCGGCAGTCACAAGCCGCCAGTGTCTGGCGGATACGGGGCCGGCCGGGCAGCAATGCCCGCGCCGGCCTTCCTTGTGCGCGTCATTTCGCAGACGGCGGGATCAGGCCGCGAAAGGTCACCGGTTCGCCGGTGAGCGCAACAAGAGCAGTCGCGATCGTTTCGATGAACAGGCGCATGATGCAGGAGGCCTCGAGAAAAGGGGGGAGGCCGGCGCTGCCCTGGGGGAAAGACAGCGCCGGCCCTTGCGGCCGTGGAGAAAGGGGAACCACGGCCGAGCGGGGCTGACGGCTGGTGTCACATCGGGGGGATGACACCGGGGGTGGGGAAGGCCGTCAGGGCCGCCTTTGATGCAAGCAGAATGGCGCACGCCCGAACGGAAGGGAAACGAACTGTCCCTGTCGCGGTCATCGCCAAAATCGATATGTTGCACCGCTGTGCCTGACCGCTATGGAAGCAGCAGACGGGAGTTCCGGGAGCACCACGCCTTGTTCAAGAAGATCCTGATCGCCAACCGCGGCGAAATTGCCTGCCGTGTCATCCGCAGCGCCCGCGCCATGGGCATCAAGACGGTGGCAGTCTATTCCGACGCCGACGCGCAAGCCCTGCACGTGCGCGAAGCCGACGAAGCCGTGCACATCGGCGCCGCCCCGACCGCCGAATCCTATCTGCTGGCCGATCGGATCATCGAAGCCTGCAAGGCCACCGGTGCCGAGGCGGTGCATCCCGGCTATGGCTTCCTGTCGGAACGCGCCGGCTTCGTGGAAGCCTTGAGCGCTGCTGGCATCGCCTTCATCGGGCCGCCGGCCGGCGCCATCGCTGCGATGGGCGACAAGATTGAATCAAAGCGCCGCGCCAAGGCCGCCGGGGTGAGCGTGGTGCCCGGCTTCGTGGGCGAGATCACCGGCACCGATCATGCGGTCGAGATCGCGGGCGGCATCGGCTATCCGGTGATGATGAAGGCCTCGGCCGGCGGCGGCGGCAAGGGCATGCGCCTGGCCTTCAGCGAGGCCGACGTGCGCGAAGGCTTCGACAGCGTGCGCCGCGAGGCGCTGGCCAGCTTTGGCGATGATCGCGTGTTCATCGAAAAGTTCGTCGAACAGCCGCGCCACATCGAAATCCAGGTGATCGGCGATCAACAGGGCAACATCGTCTATCTGGGCGAGCGTGACTGTTCCATCCAGCGCCGCCACCAGAAGGTGGTGGAGGAAGCCCCCTCCCCGTTCGTGACGCCCGACATGCGCCGCGCGATGGGCGAACAGGCGGTCGCGCTGGCCCGCAACGTCGGCTATTTCAGCGCCGGCACCGTGGAATTCATCGCCGGGGCCGATCGCAGCTTCTATTTCCTCGAAATGAACACCCGCCTGCAGGTGGAGCATCCGGTGACGGAGTGCATCACCGGCCTTGATCTCGTGGAACTCATGATCCGCGTCGCTGCCGGTGAGAAACTGCCGTTTTCCCAGGATGATGTGCAGCTGCGCGGCCACGCCATCGAAACCCGCGTCTATGCCGAGGATCCCTATCGCGGTTTCCTGCCCTCCATCGGCCGCCTGAGCCGCTGCCAGCCGCCCGAAGCCGGGCGCGATGATGAAGGCCGGCTGGTGCGCGTCGATACCGGCGTGGTGGAAGGCGCCGAGATCTCCATGTTCTACGATCCGATGATCGCCAAGCTGATCACCTGGGGCGAGACGCGCGCGGATGCCATCGCCGCCCACGCCCAGGCGCTGGATCGCTATCTGATCAAGGGCATCAACCACAATATCGATTTCCTCAGCGCCATCATGCAGCACCCGCGGTTCCAGGCTGGCGAAAGCGTCACCACCGGCTTCATTGCCGAGGAATATCCGGATGGCTTCCACGGTGCGCCAGTGGCGCCCGAAACCCGCGATGCACTGGTGGCGGCAGCGGCCATCATCCATGCCGAAACCGTGGCGCGCGAAAGCCTGATCGATGGGCAACTCTCCGGCGACGGTGCGCACTATGGCATCAACTGGGTTGTCGAACTTGGTGGCGAGCAACTGCCCGTTGAAGTGACCGGCGATGCCGGCAGCCATGAAGTGCTGCTGGAAGGCCGCGATCTGGTCGTGCAATCGGGCTGGCGCGTTGGCGATTCGGTGTTCGCTGGCAACGTGAATGGCACCCCGGTTGCCATCAACGTCGAGAAGAAGGGCAGCTTCCTCGTCCTCACCACCCGCGGCGCATCGCACAAGTGCCGGGTGCTCACCCCCCGCGCGGCCGAACTGGCCCGCTTCATGATCCCCAAGGTGCCGCCGGACATGAGCCGTTACCTGCTCTGCCCGATGCCCGGCCTCGTTGTCTCCATCGCCGTGGCGGAAGGCGACAAGGTGGAAGCCGGCCAGCCGCTGGCCACGGTGGAAGCCATGAAGATGGAAAATATCCTGCGCGCCGAAAAGGCCGGTGTGGTGGCCAAGCTGCTGGCCAAGCCGGGGGACAGCCTGGCGGTGGATGCCGTCATCATGGAGTTCGCCTGAGCCGGCCGGCCCGAATTGTGCGGGAATGTAAAACCCCAGTCCCTTGCGAGGAATATCAGAGACTGCAGATAACCACCACAAACGATTAACCTTTCCAGGGTATAACCATAATGGTTGGGTCAATCTTCGAACTGGTTGGTTATGCGTTTCATCCTCTCTCGCGGGCTACGGCTCGTCGCGGTAGCGGCCATGCTGCTGGCACCGATGGCCGCCAGCGCGACCGTGGAAATCTCGATCGGACCGCAGGATCCGTTCGAACGTGATGTCACCGCACGCGCCCGCTGGGGCGGCAGCGGTTATGAAGCCAATCTGCGCAACAACGGTGTCGATGTGATTGGTTCCGCGCTCAATCCCGGCGGTGCGCCGGTGTGGCAGCTGGGCCAGTCCCATGATTTCCGGCTGTCATGGCAGGCCGCCACCGGCACCACCACCTGGCAGATCGATTTCAACCGGGACGGCATCTTTTCCGCTGCCGAAACCAGCAGCTTCATCAAGCCGGAGCGCATCGGCCAGAGCTTTCAATATATCGAAATGACCATGGCCACGCAGACCAACGGCAACAATGCCAGCGGCCTCAATGTCAACAATCTCACCATCAACGGCACCAGCCTGGGCAATTTCGCACAGAGCGGCAACACCGCGCGGACGGTGTGGTTTGAATCGACCACCGGCTTTGGCGACATCGAAATTCTGGGCGATCTCAGCTTCCTGCGCCTCAGTGGCAGCGGCAACAGCGTGTTCCAGCAGGAACGGCCGCGACTGGAAATCTCGTTCGTCGCTCCGCAGTTGCTGGAACCCGTGCCCGAACCCGCCGCCTGGGGCCTGCTGATCGCCGGCTTCGGGCTGGTGGGCGCCCGGCAACGCCGGCGCATCCCGCGGGTCGCTGCCTGACCTTACACCAGCAGGGCCGGCAAAGCCCCTTCGTGCCTGAGCAGCCAGGCCTTGCGATCCATGCCGCCGGCATAGCCTGTGAGCGTGCCGTTGGCGCCAATCACGCGGTGGCAGGGGATGACGATGGCGATGGGGTTGGCACCATTGGCCAGCCCCACGGCACGGGCAGCGCCCGGTTGCACCAGCACCTTCGCCAGATCGCCATAGCTGCGCGTTTCGCCCGGCGGGATGGTGCGCAGCAGCGCCCAGACGCGCGTCTGGAAGGCGCTGCCCGCCGGTGCCACTGGCAGGGCATCAAGGGCCGCAAGATGGCCAGCGAAATAGGCGCCCAATGCATCGACAAGGGCCGGCGGCGACGGCGCGTCGGCCTCTTCACTGTTCCCGAAGGCCAGGCCATGGAGCGTGCCATCGGCCGCCGTGGTCGCCACCATGACACCAAGCGGGCTGGGCAGCAGGGAACGCCGCAGGCCCGTCATGGCGCGATCAACTGCGGCACGACAGGCCGCCAGCCGTGTTGACGCCGCATTCGGCGCGCTGATCGCCAATGGCGAACCGCACGGTCAGGGCGCCCCCCTGCGAGAGGCGCACGACATCGGCAACGGTGCGCACCTGTTGGCCGCCCAGCATCTCGACCAGCGCACCGGGCCGCAGGAAGCGCGCAGCCGGCGCGGCAGCATCGATGGAGACCACCACCACGCCCTGTTCGGGCAGGCCGGCGCCCAGTTCCTGGGCATAGGCCGGCGACAGGTTGGCCACCGTCACGCCGGTGAGGATCGAGCGGGAATCGATACGGGTGATGCTGCGCGGTGGATTTTCCGGCGGCGCCGCCAGCGTGACCGAGACGCGGCGTTCGGCGCCATCGCGCCAGATCACGGCCTCCAGCGTCTTGCCGACGCCCTCGGTCGCCAGACTGTAGCGCAGCTGGCCGCCATCGGCGACATCCTTGCCGCCCACGCTTTTCAGCACGTCGCCCACCATGACGCCCGCCTTGGCACCGGGGCTGCCGGGCACCACGCCCGTTACCAGCAGGCCGCCGGGGCGATCGAGGCCGAGCTGTTTCGCGGTGTCGGCGGTCAGCGCCTCGCCCTCCAGGCCGATCCAGCCCGAAACCAGCTTGCCCTTGTCGGCCGCGTTCAGGAACACCCGCACCATCTTGGAAGGAATGGCAAAGCCGATCCCGGCCGACGTGCCGGTGCGGCTGAAGATGGCGGTGGGAATGCCGATCAGCCGCCCCTGCGCATCCAGCAGCGCGCCGCCCGAATTGCCGGGGTTGATGGCGGCATCCGTCTGGATGAAGAACTGCCAATCGGAAACGCCGATGCCGGTGCGGGCCAGCGCCGAAACGATGCCGGTCGTCACCGTCTGGCCGACGCCGAACGGGTTGCCGATGGCCACGGTGACATCGCCCACCTCGACCCGGTCGCTGTCGGCCATGCGGATGACGGGCAGCTTCGCATCCTCGGTTTCCACCTTCAGCAGCGCCAGATCGAGCCGCGGATCGGCGAACAGGATGCGCGCCTTGAACTCGCGCCGATCGGCCAGCGCCACCAGGATCTGATCAGCCCCTTCCACCACGTGATTGTTGGTGACGATCAGGCCATCGGCGCCGACGATCACGCCCGAACCCAGCGACTGCTGCACGCGCGGCTGCACCGGGGCGCCGCCAAAGAAGCGGCGGATGAATTCCTCGTTGATGTTGCGCGGCCGGCGATCGACGGTAGCGGTGTAGATGTTGACGACTGCCGGCGCTGCCGCCTTCACCACCGGCGAAAAGCTCATCGCCACCTCTCCGGCGGCCGGCACGACGCGCGAAAGCTCAGTGGTGTCCATCGGCGGGATTTGCGCCGCCACATGGCCAGTATCGGAAACCCGGGCAATGCCCACGGCCATGCCGGCGCCAACGGCAACGCCCAGCGCCACCCCGCCCGCCATCTTCAGTGCATCCATCATGCGCGTGATGATCCTGTTCATGCCGCCGACATTGCCCGGCGAAGTTTAAGCCGCCATGAATGTGGGGGCACGATCCGATTTGCGAAGGGGGGCACATGAAACTCTGGCACTGCAAGGATGCGCGCAGCTTCCGCGTGCTGTGGGCGCTGGAGGAACTGGGCCTGCCGTATGAACTGGTGATGCTGCCCTTCCCGCCGCGCTGGCTGGAACCGGCATTCCTGGAACGCAACCCGCTTGGCACCATCCCCTTCTTCACCGACGGGCCAGAGGACGGTGGGGTGCGGATGACGGAGAGCGCCGCCATCTGCCAGTATCTGGC
>JALOSK010000350.1 GCA_025458465.1 Sandarakinorhabdus sp.
ATCGACATACCATTCCGGCTCGGCATATTCGCGGCCTTCGGTGACGCCCAACACATAACCGGTGGCGGCCAGCACGATGAACAGCTGATAGCCCCAGAACACGAAGCGGGCGAGGGACGGGAAGGCCAGCCGCGCCCGGCAGGTGCGCTGCACCACGTAAAAGCTGGTGGCGATCAGCGCGTTGCCCCCGAAGGCGAAGATCACCGCCGATGTGTGCAGCGGCCGCAGCCGCCCGAAGGTGGTATATTCGGTGTCGAGGTTGAGCACCGGCCAGGCCAGCTGCGAGGCGATGAACAGGCCCATGAACAGGCCCACCACGCCCCAGAAGGTGGTGGCGATCACCCCCCAGCGCACGGGATCATCATCATAGACGCCTTGGTCGAGCTTCAGTTTTCCGGTGACATCGGCCCCGGCCATCACCGCCAGCGCACCCAGCAGCGCGGCCAGCGCCATGATGCCCATGTGGATGGCAAAGGGCGTATCGGCTGCGAAGGCCATGCCCAGCAGGGCGACCACCATCGCTGCGAACAGCGCTCCCGATTTCACCAAGGTAACAGGCATGGCACGAAGCCCCCTTCGTCACGAATTCAGATGGTGCCTGTTTGGTCTTTCACGCTGCAGTGCGGAAATACGGGCTTGCCCTATTAGGTATTGCTCCTGAGGGGGTTTTCCGGTTCTGGCGCGCTACAAGATGATGGGTTCGCCTGTGGAGATTACCGGGCACCAATGCACCAGCTCGCCATCGTCTATGATCATCCGCACTGGTTCCAGCCGCTGTTCGCGGCGCTGGAACGGTCGGGCATCGATTATCTGGCGGTTGCCACCGATGACCATGGCTTTGATCCCATCGGCGGCCGCCCGCCGGCGCCGGTGATCTTCAACCGCGTCGCCATGAGCGCGGCGCAGCGCAGCCGGCGCCACCCGGTCTATTACACGATGGCGCTGCTCGATCACTGGGCCGGGCAGGGCGCTCTGGTGCTGAACGGCGCCGATGCCATGGCCATCGATGCCAGCAAGGCCCGGCAACTGGCGCTGATCAACCGGCTGGGGCTGGCGGCGCCGGCCACGCTGATCGGCTTTCCGCTGGTGGTCAAGGCCGATATCGGCGGCGCCGGATCCGGCGTGACCCGGTTCAATGAAGCCACAGCGCTTGCCCACGCCATTGCCGCCGGCCAGTTGCCGGCCACGGCCAACGGGGTGTGGCTGGTGCAGGCGCTGGTGCGGCCGCGCGGCGGCATCACCACCCGGATCGAGATACTGGGCGGCCGGCATCTTTATGCGCTGGATGTGACGGCTGCCGATGAAGCCCTGTCACTGGCCTCTGCCGATGCGCGCATCGAACGGCTGGCCACCCGCCGCCGGGTGCGTGCCGAACCGCCACCGAACCTGATTGCCGCCGCCGAGTTGCTGGCCCGCGAAGCCGGCATGGAAGCCTGCGGAATCGAATACATGATCGACGATGAATGCGGCACGCCGCGCTTCCACGACATCAACGGCCTGTCGCTGTTCGTCAACAACCCGCAGGACGTGCTGGGCTGGGACCCGCACGACCGGCTGGTGGAGCGGCTGTGGCACCATATCAGCCGGATGGGCGGATAGGCATTATTTCAACAACGTGTCCTGCCAGAACATCAGGCTGGCCAGCGTGTTGTAATCGACATTTTCCTTCTTGCGGAAGCCATGCCCTTCGTTGGCGGCGCGCACGTGCCACACACGCGTGCCATTGGCGCGCACGGCGGCGATCATCTGATCGGCCTCCGATGCCGGCACGCGCGGATCGTTGCCGCCGGTCACCACCATCAGCGGGATCTTCAGTTCGTTGGCGCGGGTCAGCGGGCTGATCTTCATCAGTTGCGCGCGCTGCACCGGATCGCGCTCGTCACCATATTCCACCCGCCGCAGGTCACGGCGATAGGATTGGGTGTTTTCGAGGAAGGTGACGAAGTTCGAAATCGCCACCGTGCACAGCGCCGATTTCAGCTGTGCGCCATAGGCAATGGCGCTGGCATAGCACATGTAGCCGCCATAGCTGCCGCCGGTGACCGCGATGCGACGCCGGTCGATGCTGGCGCGCTGGCCCAGCGCGGTGATGAAGGCGCCGATGTCCTTCACGCTGTCCTCGCGCTTGAAGGGGCCATTGTCGAGGCTGACGAAGCGCTTGCCATAGCCGGTGGAGCCGCGGACGTTCGGATAGAAGACGGCGATGCCCAGTTCGTTCACCAGGAAATTGGTGGCGCCGATGTAGCCGGGCCGGCTCTGGCCTTCGGGGCCGCCGTGGATGTTGATGATGACGGGGCGCGGGCCGGGGAATTTCCGCGCATCGGGCTGATGGAGGAAGCCCGACACGCGGGTGCCGTCAACGCTTTCCACCACCTCCAGCGTGGGCTGCGCGTTGCCGGCCGGATCAAGCCCGCCGGTCTCGCTCTGCGTCCAGCGGGTGAGGGCGCCGGTGTCGGGATCAAGGCTCCAGGCGTCGGCCGGGCTGGTGGCGCTGGTGAAGGTGAAGCCCACCGCACCCCATGGCGCGATCTTCAGCCCGCCGGCCACGCCGGGCGGCAGGCTCGCGGTGCGGATCACCCGGCCATCGCCGGGCGCCAGCAGCTCCAGCCGGCTGATGCCATCGACGTTGCGGATGATGGCGATGAAGCGCCCGTCGCGGGCAGTGTCGAACTCCTCCACCTCGTGTGGGCCGCTGGTGAGCGGGGTGAACCGGCCGCCGGCCAGCACGCCCAGCTGCCGCACGTCGCTGCCGGCATCGGCCAGCACCAGCACCCGGCCATCGGGCAGCAGGCGGGCATTGTCCCAACTGGCCGGCGCATCGGCCGGATCGAGCCGGGTGAGGGCGCCAGTGGCCAGATCAAGCCGATGCACCTCGCTTTGCTGGATGGAGACATAGCGGGTGATGATCGCGCTCTTCCCATCGGCCGCGAAATCGCTGAACGACCAGCCGCCGCCATCCACCTGCAGCACCAGGCGGTTGGTCGCCGGGTTGCGCGGGTCCATCACGTAAAGATCGGAATCGCGGCCATTGCGGCGGGTGGAGCTGTACCCCACCAGCGCGCCATCATGGCTCCACACCGCGCCGCCGTTGCGGCTCCTGCCGTCGGTCAGCAGCGTCAGGCGGCCCTGTTCCAGCCGGTGCAGCTGATAGAATTCATCGCCGCCGCGATCCTTGGACACCAGCAGCACGCTGCCATCGGGCGCATATTCGCCGCCGCCGATGGGCTCGGCCTCGAAACTGATCTGGGTGCGCGCGGCCAGCGGCGTCTTCACCAGGTGCAACTGTGCCGCATTGCCGAAGCGGGTGGACACCAGCGCGCCCTTCGTCACCGGATCCCAGTCACGGAAACTGGCGCTGCGGTTTTCCAGATAGGGGCGCAGCCGATCGGCCAGCGCCAGCGGGAT
>JALOSK010000063.1 GCA_025458465.1 Sandarakinorhabdus sp.
TTCGTGCCGGCCATCGGCCCAGTAATAATGGTTGGTCTGATAATAGCGCTCGGCCTCGCCTTCGTCGATCAGCCGGCAGATCAGCCGCGACTTGTGCTCGTCGATCATCTTGCCGGTCTTGGCATCGTAGTAGCGGTACCAGCCTTCCCACACACCTTCGTTGCTGGCCAGAATCGGCATCACTTCGCGCACGCCAGGCTTTTTCACGCTATCGACCATCGCTCAATCCCTTCTTCAAGCTGTTTTCGCTGATGTCATTGTCCGTCGCCGGGCGACAAATCGACCACGACTTTTCCCATGGATTGGCCAGAGAGCAAGCGCTCGACCGCGCCATAAATGCCTTCGAGGCCGCGAAACGGCACCGCGTCAAAGCTGATCTGCAGATGCCCGGCTTCGAACAGCGCAAACACGCGGGCGCGGGCGGCCGGCCAGTGGGCGGTGAGAAGGCCGTTCATGAAGCCGCGCACGGAAACGCCCTTGTAATAGATGCTGTGGACAATGCGCGGCGCCTGGACGATTTCCGGCCGCCCTTCCAGATCGGCCGCCGCCCCGGCCACCACCAACCGGCCCAGCGGCGCCATATTGGCCAGAAAGGCATCGAAGACCGCGCCGCTCACCGTATCGATGGCGACATCGATGCCGCGCGGAAATTCGGCTGCCAGCACAGCGCCCACGTCTTCGGCGCGATAGTCGATGACCCGGTGGGCGCCCAACCCGCGCACGAATGCTGCCTTTTCGGGGCCGCCGCACACCGCAATCACCGTGCAGCCGCGATACAGCGCCAGTTGCACCAGCAAATGGCCCAGCCCGCCTGCCGCTGCCGAGATGGCCACCGTCTCGCCGTCCTGCACCGCGCCCACATGTTCCAGGGCCAGCAGCGCCGATACGCCAGTGGAGGCCAGCGCCAGCCATTCACGGCTGGCCGAAGGCGCCCGCGCGAAACCACTGGCCGGCCCGACATTGGCCTCGCGATAGCCGCCAGTGAAGCGCACGGTCACGGCGGCATCGCCAACGGCAAAATCGCTCACTTCTGGCCCCACGGCATCGACGATCCCGATGGCCTCCACGCCCGTGAAACTCGGCGGCTTGACCGGCACATAATCGACGGCGTTGCGGGCGATCTGGGTATCGAAAATGCCGTTCACGCCGCAAAAGCGATTGCGCACGCGGATTTCGCCTGGCCCCGGCATCGCCAGCGGCACCGCAACGATGTCACAGGCACTGCGAAAATCCTCGGCAAACCGCTCAAGCCTTATGGCACGATAATGGTCTGTCATTGCGGAAAGCCCAGCCCCCCCGGATTCAGCTTGCCATCCGGATCAACCAGCGCCTTCACTGCATCAAGCAGCGCCAGCGAGGCGGCATCCCGGCTCTGGCGATAGGGATAGGCGCGGCCGATCTGGAAATGGCCACAGCCAAAGCGGGCGGCAATCTGCGCCACACCCTGCCGCGCCCGCGTCACCACGGCGGTGGCTTCGGGGTTGGCGGGCAACTTGGGCAGGCCGGCGAGATGGCTGGCTTCCATCATCGCTTCGTGCACGGGGCGATAACCGTTCGGCCAATAGAACACCGGCTCGATCAGCAGCGCGTTGGTGGAGAGCGAAGTGAACAGATAGCCGGTGTAGATGCCATGCTGCTGGAACGCCCCGGCCATTTCGCTGAACAGCGCTTCGATAGCGGCGTAGAAGGCTGGCGCGTTGGTCAGCGAGACGATGCCATGCGCCGGTGCCCAGCTTTCGCCTTCCGGGCCCAGCATCGAATTGGGCGGCGGGAACGGCATGGCGCGGATGACCTTGGCGATGCTGTTCTCGATCTCGCTGCCATCGAAACGGCGGGCAATCTGCCGGGCCTGCGCCATGTCGTCGGCCACGGCGGCAGCGGAGCGGCCCTCGGCAATCACGTGGAGGGGAAAATCCGTCGGCTCGATGAAGTTGCGGCCGCCCAGTGCGATCTTGGCTGCCGCCATCAGCCCCTTGCCAACCGATTTTTCCTTGGCGACCACCGCGCCCAGCGTCTTCACATCGCTCATCAGCGACATGCGCTTCAGCCGCACTTTGGTCAGGCCGGGATCAAAGGCGCACATTTCGCAGGCAACGCCAGCACGGGCCATTTCCGCCATGGCCCGCAGCAGATCATCCGCCGTCTTGAACGAGAAGGAGGCATGGTCTTCGTGCGCCGGCGCCCGCATCAGGCGCAGGGTGATTTCAGCCTTCACCCCCAACGTGCCGCAATCGCCGCAGAACAGGCCTGTGAGATCAGGGCCGAAGTGGCGATAAAAGGGCGTGTTGCCATCCGGCCCGCGCGCGCCGGTGCGCAGGATCCGGCCATCGGCCAGCACAACGGTGAGCGCAATCACGCTCTCGCTTGACGTGCCATGATGGCCGGCGCCAAACATGGCATTCAGCTGGCTGATGCCGCCACCGATCGTGGAATAAATGCCCGACATCGGCCCCCAGAACGGCGTGCGCAGGCCCTTTTCCGCCAGCGCCGCGTTCAGCGCGGCCCAGCTGCAACCCGCCTCCACCGTCACTGTCATGTCGTCGGGGTTCAGCGCCAAAATGCGGTCCATCGCCGACAGGTCGAGGCTGATGCTGTGATCGCTGGTGGGGATGTAGCCGCCGGTATAGCTCATCCCGGCTCCGCGTGGGGCGACTTCCACGCCGGCCTGGTGCGCTGCCGCCATCACGGCGGCCAACTGGTCCGTGGATTGGGGCGCCACCACCAGTGCCACCTTGTGCGGGCTGACCGCAAACACGTCTTCGCTGTACAGTGCCCGCAGCGCCGCATCATCACGCACATTGCCCGAGCCGACGATGGCCGCCATGGCCGCCTTCAGATCGGCAATGCGGCTGTTCGATGGCCAACTGGTCGCGGTGTTCATCCTTGGCTCCCCCTGGCCCCATCACAGGCCAACTTGTCCGGACAATTATCACCCCAGCCAGGATTGCGCCACCCGCGCCGCCTGGATTTTGGCCGCCTGTCGGGCAGAATGGCGTGCGATGGCGCAGCCGCGCCGGCCGACCGGCTAATTTCGGTCCATCTCGCCCGCAAAGGATCGGCCCGCCATGGACAGCAGCGCCATCGAACGCACCCTGAAGGACTATGCCGACGCCTGGCTGCTGAACAGCGCGGCTGCCCTCGGCCCGCATTGGGACCAGCCCCATTTTGCCTTCTACAAGGCCGAGGAAGTCACTCGTTTCTTCACCGATTTCAGCGATGTTGCCGCCTATTGGCAGCAGAATGAAGGGCTCCACGACGCCATCCGGCTGCAGTTGAGCAACATCGTGCCGATCGCCATCAGCGACAGCCTGGCGATGGCTGCATTCGACATGGTGTGGGACATCCGCTTTTCCGCCAATGCAAAGCTGGCCACCGGCATGGACTTCCACCATCGCGGCAAATCGATGGGCGGTTTCAACCATGTGCTTGCCATGCTGCGGCGCGGTGCGGAGGGCTGGAAGCTGATCGGCTGGAGCGAGACGCCCGATGCCGCCATCACCTATCTTACCCAGCTTTATTACCGCACGGCGTCGGCTGACTTCAGCGGCGGTTGAGCCTGTTGGCGCGGCTGCGGCGTGAGCCGGGCGCCCGGAATGCCGGCCAGGATCGTGTTGATCAGCTTCGCATTGTCCCATTCCGGGCTGCGCGGCGGCGTATTGCCCGTGCGCAACACGATCAGATCCTGCGACGGGACGATATAGACGATCTGATTGCTGTTGCCGTCGAACATCACGACATCGTTGCTCAGATAGGGCTCGGAATGCAGCACCTTGGGCACCGGCCGATCGGGATTGGCAAAGCCGCGCCGCTCGACATAATGCGCGCCCAGCCACAGACCCAGGCCATAATGCGGATTTTGCGCCGTGCCGGTCTTCATGGCGGCAACATACCCCCTGGGCAGCAGGCGCTTGCCCTGCCATTTGCCATCGCGCGCCACCAGCATCGCCATGCGCGCATAGGTTTCGGCCGGCAGCAAGGCGCAGCAGCCGCTGTGCGCCAGGCCGCCAGGCCGATTGAGCCAGACCTGGCCGCCCACGGCGCCAATGGGCTTCAGCACTTCGGTGCCAACGAACTCGGCATAGCGGCGGCCGGTGACGCGTTCGATGACCAGCGCCACCAGTTCGGATGTCGCATTGCTATATTCATAGATGCTGCCCGGTGCATCGGTGAGCGGATAGTCCTCGAGGATGATCCGTTCGTGATAGGGATGGAGATAGGCCCGGCTCCAGATATTGTCAGGCTCTGCCGAAACGCCTTGCGCCAACAGGCCGGCGCGCATGTCGAGCAGGTGACGAACGAGGATGCCCGCCTTTGGCGTGCCCTGCCATTCGGGCAGGAAATCGCTGATGGGCTGGTCCAGCGACTTGATCTTGCCCAGCATGATGGCCCGGCCCACCGCCAGTGCCGTGATCGGCTTTGCCAGCGATTTCGAGACGATTTCGGTGCCGGCATCAGCGCCGCCGAAATAGGCGGCCGCCTGCACCTTGCCCTTGTGCACCACCATGAAAGCATTGCTGTTGTTGGCCTTGGCATAGGCTGTTGCGGCGGCCAGCGCTGCGGGCGAAATGCTGGGCTTGCCAGCCACTGGCAATGACCGCGGCGGGGCACCGATGATCGGTTCCAGAGGTTCGTATCGACTGAGCTCGCCGCGGCCGCTGGTGGCGATATCAGTGAAGCGCGCCGCATAGACGGCCTCCACATCGGCGGGATAGGGCGCCGCATGGGCAGTGCCGGCCAGCGCCAGCAGGCTGAAGGCGGCCGCGCGAACGAAAGCAGACGTCATGGCATTCCCCACAGATTGTCCCACCCGTTATGAGCAGGGCGCCAGCGTCGCGCAGATGCACCGCTGCGTCCATCCGCCTGCCGGATAAAAGATGCAGCACTTGGCGCAGCGCGTCGGCGGTTGAATAACAGTTGGCCTTCGGGGAGGGCTGTTGATGTCGCAACAGGGTTATAGCCGCAATGCAACCATCGCCGGCTGGATGGTGGCGCTGCTCTATGTCGCTCACCAGCAGATGACGGTCTTCCTCGCCCGTTCCGATCGATTCGGTTCGCTGCGTGAGGATTATCGCGGCTGGCATTATCTGCTCGGCACGCTGGTGCTGGCGGCCGTGGTGTGGCGGCTGCTGCTGTGGCGGCGCGAAGCCGCTCCGGCCGGCACGCTGCCGCCGGCGCTGCAGCATTGGGGCCGCTGGCTGGCACTGGTTGCCTATCTCGTGCTGCTGGTCGCGCCATTCCTGGGCGTCATCTATGCCTGGGCCGATGATCTGAAGATCCATCTTGGCCCGACCCCGGCGCTGCCTTCGCTGATGGCGCGGGACCGCGATGTCTGGATGTTCACCGGCTATTTCCACTCCGGCCTGGGCTTCATGTTGCTGGTGCTGAACCTGGCCGCCCTCATCACCGTGGGCTGGGGTCTGCTGCGCCACGGCAAGGGGCTGCTGGCGGTCTTGCCCCCCGGCTATGGGTTCCAGATCTTTGCCGGCGTGTCGTCCACTGTCTATGCCTTTTCCACCTTCCGCTCGCCGGAACCGGGCCCGCGTGCGCTCGCCATCTTCTGGAGCGGCTGCGCGCTGGTGTGGCTGGTGGCATGGCTGATCCACCGCAAACGCGCCGCTGCCAGCCATGGCACGCTGGGCGCGACGGCCCGATTTGCCGCCCCCGCCGTGGCGATCACGCTCTTGGGCGTGGGCGCCTATGGTCCGCACGCCTTGTTCAAGGTGACGCCCTGGCCGATGGGCGAAAAGGTCGCCGGGCCAGAAGGCGTCACCTCGCATCTGACGGTCGCCGATCACCCGGCGGCCCGCATCGCGCCGGCCCCGCCCAGCGCGTTTGAAAACAAGGTGCGCGACGAAACCTACAAATGGTGCCGCTTCTGCCACACGGTGGAGAAAAACGGCGTCCACCTGGTTGGCCCCAATCTTTATCACATCTTTGGCCAGCGCGCCGGGCAGGTGCCGAACTTCACCTATTCCACCGCCATGGCCGACGCCGGCCGCAAGGGGCTGGTGTGGACCGATGAACGCATCGCCTGGTTCATTGCCGATCCGCAGAAGCATCTGCCCGGCACCTCGATGATCGTTTCGTCCGGCCCGATCCCCGATCCAGCGGTGCAAAAGGCCGTGGTCAACCTGCTGCGCCGCGACACGATGGCTGATGTCGCGCCGGCCGCGGCCCGCTGATCCTCGCGGCGTTGGCTGTTGACCGGCCGATCGGCATACTGGCGCTGGCCCAAATCGATGGCGCCATCAGGGAATTGCTGGCCTGATCATTCCACCGGCACATCCGGTGTCGAATTGTCCATGTCGCGCCACAATTTCCACGCCCCGCCCCGGCCACTTGCCTGCCATTTGTAGATCAACATCGACCGGCCCGCAGTGCGCACCGGCGGCGCACCACCCGGCCGCTGTGCTGTCATCCAGTATCGGGCGATCACCACGCCGAACGGCCGCTTTGCCACCACATCTTCGTTTTCAAAGCGGAACCGCACCACCGCGCCGGAATCACGAAACCGTCGCAGATAGGCAATGATGGCATCCGCCCCTTTTACGATCGGGGCCTTGTCGGTCATCAGCCACGCATCGTCGGCGTAGAGCGCCCGCAGTGCAGTCCAGTCACCGGCGCTGTACGCCGCGTTCCAGCGCTCGCCCTGCAGCTTGAGCGTCTCTTCGGCAGGAGCGGCTTGAACGGGCCCCACGATCACCAGTGTCGCCGCGATCGTTGCCAGCCCACCAACCCGGCGGAACCACAAGGTCAGCGCCGTCATTGCGGGCTGGCCTCACGCCGACCGCGCGTGCAGCTGGCCTGCACCCAGCGCAGATTGATGCCGATCAGCCGCGCCGCCGGATCGGCCCAGCTGTAACTGACCGCGCGATCGGGTTCACCGGGCCTGTGCACATAAAGCACCAGTGAGGGCCGGTTGCGGCTTGGTTGCGGCCACACCACGCTGCGCAACCGCACCACCACGCCAGGAGCGCCGTCGACGCGGCTTTCCAGCCGGCCGCCCTGATCGTGGGTCAGCAGATTGGCCGCAAACGTCCAGTCCTCCTTGCCATCGGCCTTTTTGGCGTGGCGAAGGGTGGAGATCCAGCAGGTGAACGCATCGCCGCGCTTGACCACGGTTGGCTGGCCGGCAGCCGTGTGCAGCGTCACCCGGCCATCGCTCTGCACGAGGCCGGGCGGATCGCCGGCTGCCCATTGGCCGGCAGGCCCGTTCAGCGGCTGGCCCAACCAGTCCACCCGTCGCCAGCGGCCATCGGCACCAACCTCGACCCCGGTCCAGTCCGGGATGGCCGCGTCGCCGCGCTCCCGGGCGAAATAATGATCATCCTCGTTGGTCCAGATGCCCGGCTGAAGGGCGGCGAGCAGCGCGATCATGGTCAGCATGGCCGGAGTATTGCCAATTTGTCCGGACAAATCCATAGTCGAAAGCGAAGGGGAAGCGATGGTGCGCGCAAGGATGCTGGCCTTGGTTCTGGCTGCGGCGGGCAGCAATCCGGCGGCGGCACAGGAATCGGCGCGGGCCATCATCGAACGCGCCGTGCAGGTGGCTGGCGGTGATGCGTGGCTCAGCCCGTCGACGCTCATCCTTGAGGGCAGTGCCGATTTCTACAGTCCCGCGCAGCCCGGCCCGGTACGCCACGTCGACGATTATCGCATGTGGCGGGCGATGGATGCCAACCGCAGCATCGCCCACGCGGCCGATGGCAAGGTGCGCATTTCGGCCAAGGTGAACGGCGCGACCCTGTTCGAGGTTGGCCACGACGGCACCACCAGCTGGAACGACAAGGGCATCATTCCCAAGGCCGAGGCCGACCGTTACTGGGCGGAGAATTTCGGCTTTGGCATCATCCGTCAGGCCCTGAAGGGTGGTTTCACCCTGCAGCGCGCACCTGACCGCGATATCGGTGGCCATGCCCTGCACATGGTGCGGGTCATCGATCCGGGCGGCAGTGCCACGCTGTTCGGCATCGATGCGGCCAGCCACTTCATCCGTTACATGGGCTTTTCGACGCCGCGCGGCTGGCACGAGCGCATCTATGATGATTTTGTCATGGGCCAGAATCCGAAATGGCTGCAGGCGCGCGAGGTCACATTATTCTTTGACGGCGTGCGCCAGAACACGGTGCATTGGCGGCGGTTCACCGTTGGCAGCCCCATCCCCGATGCCGTGTTCGCGCCGCCGGCCAATCTGCCGCAACGAAAGGAAACAACGCCATGACGGCCTGGCTGGTGATCACGGCCCGCATTCACGACCGCGAGGCCTTCATTGGCGGCTATGGGCCTGCCGCAGCCCGGCTGGTCGATCAATACGGCGGGCGTTACGTCATCCGGGCGCCGGGCGCGGTCTTGCTGGAAGGCAGCGGAATGGATGGCGCTTCGGTGGTGGTATCGGAATGGCCGTCCCGGGATGCCGCGCTGGCGTTCTGGAATTCCCCTGAATATGCCGAGGTGAAGAAGCTGCGCGAAGGCCTGGCCGATGTGCAGGTGATGCTGGTCGGCGGCTGACGCGGCTTCAGCCCACCTCCACCAGCTCCAGCAGCTCGCCCGCCAGGCCAATGCAGGTGGCGGCGCGGCGGCCTTCATACAATGGCCCGTCACGGTGCGCCGGCGGGCTGATCCAGGCCACGTCGCAGGCATCCAGGCTGGTCATCGCCAGGCTGACCAGCGCATTGCCCGGCGGCAGCATGCCGGCATGGCGCGGGCGCGGCCGGGCCTGTGGCGGGTAATCATCCACCTCCACGATCGGCATCCGGCCAGCCTGCACCATCGTCAAGGCGCTGACATGGGTTTCCGGCAGGCCAAAGGCGGCGTTGATCATCTGATAGGGCAGTTCATAGGTATCGGCCTGATCGAGGCCCAGATTCCGGGCATACCAGCCGCAGGTGGCCACACGGTCAGGCGTTGCCAGAATGACGATGAAGATCTGATCGGTGATGGAGCGCGCCTTGGGCAGATCGGTGGTGGCCATGTTGCCAAACACCTGATTGAGATAGATCATTTCCTGCCCCGGCCCCAGTGCCTGCATCGGCACGAACGCATCCATGCCGGGCAATTGCTTGGGCTGGCCCACAATGGTGAAATCGCTGCCAGCCAGGCGGGCCGGCCAACCGAACACATCCTCCACACTCAGTTCGAACGCGCCCCAGCCGAACGTGGTTGTTGGTTTGAAATCGGCCACCGGCGGCTGCTCCACCAGGCGCAGCCAGCAGGGCGCGCCGCTTCTGGGCCGCAGCACAGCGTGGGCTGCGCCAGCACTGGCCGGGCAGCCCCAGCTGGCGGCAAGATCCGCCGGCAACGGCCCCTGATGCACCAGATCAAGCTGCAGGGTGCCGTGATAGGCCGCCAGGGCCTGGGCCAGATCGGGCACGACCGACAGGCCGCCCATGATGGTGCCGTGGGGGATCATGCCCAATGCCTCATTGCTTGAACTCCGG
>JALOSK010000351.1 GCA_025458465.1 Sandarakinorhabdus sp.
ACTGAAACCCGATCCGGCGCAGGAAGCGGTTGCACAACGGCTGGCAGGGCTTGAAGCCGCCCTGGCGCGGCCGGCGCCGCAGCCCGGCCTGCTTGGCCGTTTGCTTGGGCGGGTGCCACCGCCGGCTGCCAAGGGGCTCTATATCTGGGGCGGGGTGGGGCGCGGCAAGTCCATGCTGATGGACCTGTTCTTTGCCGCCTCCACCGTCAGCCCCAAGCGCCGCGCGCACTTCCACGAATTCATGGCCGAGGTGCACGGCGCCATCCATGCTCGCCGCCAGGCCGGCGATCCTGATCCGCTGATCAGCGTGGCCGATATGATTGCCGCCAGCGCCCGCCTGCTGTGCTTCGACGAGATGCAGGTGAAGGATATTGCGGATGCCGCCATCCTCTCCCGCCTGTTCACCGCGCTGCTGGAGCGGGGCGTGACGGTGGTGACCACCAGCAACCGGCCGCCGCGCGATCTCTACAAGGACGGCCTCAACCGCCACCTGTTCCTGCCCTTCATCGATCTCATCGTGGCGAAGCTGGATGTGGTGACGCTGGACGGCCCCACCGATTATCGCCTTGCCCGCCTCGCCGGCACGCAGACCTGGCATGTGCCGAACGGCCCGGAAGCCGGATGACGGATTATCCGCCGGAAGACCGCGCCCATGTGCCCACCGCCGAACTCGAACTGCCGGGCGGGCGCACGCTGCACGTGCCCAAATCGCTGAAGGGCGTCGCGGTGTTCAGCTTTGCCCGCCTGTGCCGGCAGCCGCTGGGCGCGGCGGATTATCTGGCCATCGCGCGCCATTATCACACTGTCTTCATCGTCGGCATTCCGGTGCTGGGGCCAGAGAACCGCAACGAGGCGATCCGCTTCATCCACCTGATCGACGCTCTGTACGAACAGAAGGTGAAGCTGGTGGCGGCGGCAGATGCGCAGCCTGAAAAACTCTATGTCGCCGGCGATTCCAGCTTTGAATTCGAACGCACCGTCAGCCGGCTGATGGAGATGCAGTCGGCGGATTATCTGGCGCTGGGCCACGGTGATTAACACCGCCTCCCAGTTTTGCCCGGATACGGGTTTGCTGCAGTTGCACACAACGCCATGGCGCTCTATCCAGCCTGCGACATTCTGACCGACTCATCTGACGGAGACGACCCCCATGGCTCGCAAGAAGATCGCGCTGATTGGCGCCGGCAACATCGGCGGCACGCTCGCCCATCTCGCGGCGCAGAAGGCGCTTGGCGACATCGTGCTGTTCGACGTGGTGGAAGGTGTGCCGCAGGGCAAGGCGCTCGATCTGGCCCAGTGCGCGCCGGTTGAAGGCTTTGATGTCAACCTGAAGGGCAGCAACGATTATGCGGATATCGCCGGCGCCGATGTGATCATCGTGACCGCCGGTGTCGCCCGCAAGCCGGGCATGAGCCGTGATGACCTGCTGGGCATCAACCTGAAGGTGATGAAGGCGGTGGGCGAGGGCATCAAGAACCACGCGCCGGGCGCCTTCGTGATCTGCATCACCAACCCGCTCGATGCCATGGTGTGGGCGCTGCGCGAGTTCTCTGGCCTGCCGCACCACATGGTGTGCGGCATGGCCGGCGTGCTGGATTCGGCGCGTTTCCGCCATTTCCTGGCCGACGAATTCAAGGTGAGCGTGAAGGATGTGAACGCCTTCGTGCTGGGCGGCCATGGCGATACCATGGTGCCGGTGATCGAATATTCCACCGTGGCCGGCATTCCGGTGCCCGATCTGATCAAGATGGGCTGGTCAACGCAGGAGCGGATCGACGCCATCGTGCAGCGCACGCGGTCGGGCGGCGGCGAGATCGTGGCCCTCTTGAAGACCGGCAGCGCCTATTATGCGCCCGCCACCAGCGCCATCGAGATGGCGCAGGCCTATCTGGGCGACCAGAAGCGCCTGCTGCCCTGCGCGGTGAACCTGACCGGCCAGTACGGCGTGAGCGATCTTTATGTCGGCGTGCCGGTGATCCTGGGCGCCGGCGGCGTGGAGCGCATCGTCGAGATCGAATTGTCGCAGAGCGCGAAAGAGAATTTCCAGGTGAGCGTGGATGCGGTGAAAGAATTGCTGGCGGCATGCCGGGCGATCGATCCGTCGCTGGCGTGATGTGCCGAACCAGCAGGCAGTATCCGAGGGGTAGGGGTTTCGAATGAACATCCACGAGTATCAGGCCAAGGAACTGCTGGCCAAGTTCGGCGTTCCGGTGCCGGCCGGCCATGCCGCGATGAGCGTTGAGGACGCCGTGGCGGCTGCCGCCAAGCTGCCGGGCCCGCTGTATGTGGTGAAGGCGCAGATCCACGCCGGCGGCCGCGGCAAGGGCAAGTTCAAGGAATTGCCCCCCGAGGCCAAGGGCGGCGTGCGGTTGGCCAAGACCGCCGACGAGGTGCGTGCTCATGCCGCAGACATGCTGGGCAACACGCTGGTGACGATCCAGACCGGTGCGGCCGGCAAGCAGGTCAACCGCCTCTATGTGACTGATGGCGTGGATATCGAGAAGGAATTCTATCTCGCGATGCTGGTCGATCGTGCCACCGGGCGCATCGCCATCGTCGCCAGCACCGAAGGCGGCATGGATATCGAGGAGGTGGCCCACCACCACCCGGAAAAGATCCACACCATCACCATCGATCCGGCCACCGGCGTGATGCCGCACCATGGCCGCGCTGTGGCGGCTGCACTGGGGCTTTCGGGCGATCTGGCCAAGCAGGCCGAGAATATCACGCTGAAGCTTTATGATGCCTTCGTTGGCACTGATGCCAGCCAGATGGAGATCAACCCGCTGGCCATCACCGGCACGGGGGCGCTGATGGTGCTGGACGCCAAGGTCGGCTTTGACAGCAATGCCATGTATCGCCATCCCGATCTCGTCGCCCTGCGCGACCTGACCGAGGAAGACCCGGCGGAAGTGGA
>JALOSK010000064.1 GCA_025458465.1 Sandarakinorhabdus sp.
GCGGCCGATGATCTGGCCGAAGGGCGCAGCACCTTCATGGTGGAGATGGTGGAAACCGCCGCCATCCTCACCGGCGCCACCAACCGCAGCCTGGTCATCCTTGATGAAGTCGGGCGCGGCACCTCCACCTATGACGGCCTCGCCATCGCCTGGGCGGTGCTGGAGGCGGTGCACGATGATCTTCAGTGCCGCTGCCTGTTCGCCACCCATTATCACGAACTCGTGCCGCTCACCGCCAGGCTCGCAGGGCTGGCCAGCGTCACGGTGAAGGTGCGCGAATGGAAGGGCGATCTCGTCTTCCTCCACCAGGTCGCGCCCGGCGCTGCCGACAAGAGCTATGGCTTGGCCGTGGCCCGCCTTGCCGGCATCCCCGGCCCCGTCCTCACTCGTGCCCGCGCCATTCTCACCCGCCTCGAGACCCGCCGCGAGCAGACGGGCGGGATTGCCGCGGGCGTCGATTCCCTGCCCCTGTTCGCCGCGCCGGCAGCCGCTGCTGGCGACGAACTGCGTGAAAAGCTGGCCGGCATCGATCCGGACAACATCACCCCCAGGGAAGCGCTGGACCTGCTGGCAGATCTGAAAGCGCTGGCGGCGCCGGAAACGGCCTCACGAACCGGTTGAAGAAGCGCCGCAGCGCAGCGTCCACGACCGCCCCGGCTTGTCGATCTCCAGTTCATGGCAGCCGGCCGCCCGCAACTGCACGCGCGTCAGCCGCAGTTCGCGTTCCAGGCCGGCAAAGCCGGCAACATCGGGCCAGGGCACATGCGCAGGCCATTGGCCGTAACCGCTGTGGCCAAAGCGCTGCCGGTTCCGGGCCAGAAGGCCGCGCACGGTCGGCACCTGTTCGACCAGCACCGCATCGATGCGCAGCGGCCCGATGACCAGCGGCTTCGCCAATTGCAGCCGGCGCAACGACCGCACGCGATAATCGGCCATCCGCTGCCGCACTCGCGTCTCGTCATACACGCCGCCATGCAGGCGGATCAGATCCTCGCCCAGCGCCATCGAGGCGATGGGATCGGGCTGCGCGTCTCCAAGATCCAGCCCGATGAAGAGCGGAGAGATGCCGGGCACGGCGGCGACACCCATCACCGCCTGGTCGTGCGAACGATCCGCAATCGAGAGGGAGAGCGTGGCTTCGGTTCCCGCGGGCGGGGCATCGGCAAGCCGCAGGCGCAGCCACGGCGCGGGCAAGGCCGCCAACGCCACGGTGCCGTCGCGCGGCCCGGGGTTGCGCACCGTATTGCCGCTTGGCGTTCTCGCCTCGATCCAGGAGGCGCCGAGTTCGGCACGGCGGCCAGCCAGCGACGCGGTGACATCAAGCGAGGTCAGATATGTGTTTGGCGCGATCCTTCTGTCCTCGCTGCCCGGAATGCGCGGCAGAACTTCCACCAGGCCTTCCTGCAAGGCACCGGGGTTTACGCCAGGCACCCCACCCGACTGCTCAAGCCAATTGCGCAAACCCTCCATCCGGGCCAGCATCGCCGGATCGTTGGCGAGCGAGGAGACGCGCTCCCGTGCCACCCTGTTCACCGCCCTGCGGTTGAGCAACAGGCCGCCCTGCCCGCCATCACCCAGCGCCAGATCAAGATATTGCCCGCCGACGGCCATCTGCACCGGGCCATCCAGCGCCAGCTGCACCGGCGCGGCCGGTGGCAGCACATCGTTCACCAGCACCGGCGGCGATGCCACGGGCACCCTGGCGAATTGCGCCCATGCCGCGTTCGGGCGCGGCGGCGGCGTTGGCGCCGCGCATGTCAGTTCCCATCGCTGCTGCGCCTTGTCGATCAACAGGCTGGCGCAGCCATGCGCTTCAAGCTGCGTGCGCGACAGCATGATATAGCGCGCTGCGTTGCGCCGTTTGATGATGCGGCCGCGCACCTGCATGATATCGGGGTCTTCCTCGGCATCGAAGGGGGCAACCTGCCCCCGCTCCAGGCTCATGGTGGCATCACGCGGCCCGCCGGTGCGCACCGCCACCGCATCGATGCGGATCGGACCGATCATCAAGGGCCGGTCCAACTGCAGGCGGCGCAGCGGCCGGCGCACGCCCAGCAAGATCTCCTCCTGAAACGGTTCGCCCACGAATCGCCCGCCAAGTTGCGCGGCAAGATCGGCCCCCATGGCGGCCGTCACCAGTGGCAACGGCCGGTGATTGCGAACATCAACGCCAACCAGCAGTACCGTCTTGCCCATCGGCATCACGCCATAGGCAGCCCGATTGATGCTGCCGATCAGGGGCAGACTCACCATTTCGGGTTCGCGCTGTGCTGCCACCGGCCACTGCAGTTTCACCCGCCAATAGGGCAAGGCGAACGGCCCGATGGTGCCGGCCAGGGCAAGGCGCGATTCGCCGGGAAACCAATAGATTTCCTGACGCTGCAAATGCCCTCCATGGGCCAGCCAGCCGGCGCCATGGCGGCCCTGCAGCGTCACCCGCCCACCAATCACCAGATCAGCCGTGCGATCAGACGGCACGCCGCTCAAGCCGATGCGCCGCACGATGTCATCGTTCAAGGTGACATGGTCCACCGTGCCGGTTGAAACCGCCAGCGCGACTTCAAGACCATTGATCCAGACGGGCACGGATGCGTCGGCATCCAGCACCACTTCACTGGGCGGCTCGACATTCTGGCCCGCGGCCACTGCCGGCCACAACAGCAGAGCCATCCACGCCAGCCACCGCATCGACACCTCTTATTACGAAATCGTAATATTAAGTGCCATAGTCTGCCGCCAGGAGCAAGTCGTTGCTTTTCAGACTGTAAGTTGGTCCACCGCTTCCAGCGCCTTGGCGGCATACATCACGCTCGGCCCGGCCCCCATATACACCGCCAGCGCCAGCGTTTCGGCCACCTGATCACGCGTGGCGCCAGCCTTCAGCGCGCCTTCGGCATGATAGGCGATGCAGGGTTCGCAGCGGGTGGCGACGCTGATCGCCAGCGCGATCAGTTCCTGCGTGGCGTGATCCAGTGCCGGGCCAGCGTGCGCGGCGCGGCTCATGTCGCCAAAGGCCTTCATCACATCCGGGCTGGCAGTGCGCAGGCCCTTCACGGCACCGTTCATCTCGGTGATCAGGTCGCGCCAGTTGCGGGTGCTCATCTATGACTCTCCATTTGCTGGCGGGCAGCATCGCAAAAGCGGCGCCAATGCGCAGTCGGGGCTTTTCCTGAGCCACTTGACCGCCCTGCCCGGCGCGGTCACCACAGGGCAATGGCGGGCTGGCAATACTGGATCGATCGCGGCGGCACCTTCACCGATGTGGTGGCGCTGCGCCCTGATGGCGCCTTGGTGACGGCCAAGCTGCTCAGCCAGGCGCCCGGCCAGTATGAAGATGCCGCGCTGGAAGCGATCCGTCGCCTGCGCGGGGATGATCCCGCCCCCATCGCTGCAGTGCGCATGGGCACCACGGTGGCCACCAACGCGCTGCTGGAACGCAAGGGCGCGCCAACGGTGCTGGCCATCACCCGCGGCCACCGTGATGCCCTGGCCATCGGCCACCAGGCGCGGCCCGACATCTTCGCGCTTCACATCCGGAAGCCCGATCTGCTGCACGCCCACTGCATCGAGATCGACGAGCGGATGAGCGCCACGGGCGCGGTGCTGCGCCCGCTGGACAGCGATGGCACCCGCGCCGCGCTGCAGGCCGCCTTCGATGCTGGCTATCGCAGCCTCGCCATTGCCTGTCTGCATGGCTATGCCCACCCGGCCCACGAACAGCAGGTGGCCACCATCGCCCGCGCCATCGGCTTCACCCAGGTGACGGCCAGCCACGAGGCGGGCGCCGTGATCCGGCTGGTGCCACGGGCCTGGACGGCGGTTGTGGATGCCTATCTCTCCCCACCACTGGCCGCCTATGTGAACAGGGTGGCCGCCGGGCTGGCGGGCGTGAACCTCAGCTTCATGCAATCGAGCGGCGGCCTTGCCCGCGCCGGGCATTTCCACGGGCGCGATGCAATCCTGTCTGGTCCTGCTGGCGGCATCGTCGGCATGGCGGCGGCGGGGCGTTCAAGCGGCGATGCGCGGTTGATCGGCTTCGACATGGGCGGCACCTCCACCGATGTGTCGCTGTTCGATGGCGGCTTCGAACGCGCCAGCGAGGTGATGATTGCCGGCGTGCCGCTGTCGGTTCCGATGCTGAAGATCGATACGGTGGCGGCCGGCGGCGGCTCCATCGTGCGGCTCGACCAGGGACGACTGAGGGTGGGGCCGGAAAGCGCCGGCGCGGTGCCCGGGCCGGCGGCCTATGGCAATGGCGGGCCCCTCACCATCACCGATGCCAATGTGCTGCTGGGCATTCTGCAACCGGATTTCTTCCCGTCGCTGTTCGGGCCGGGCGGGGACCAGCCGCTGGATGCCGGCGCCGTGCAGGCCGGGTTTGCGGCGCTGGCGGCGCAAATCGGCCAGCCGCCGGAACAGGTGGCGGCCGGCGTGCGTGCCATCGCGGTGGAAACCATGGCGCAGGCCATCCGTCGCATCTCCATCGCGCGCGGCCATGATGCGGCACGCTATACCCTCTGCTGTTTCGGCGGCGCCGGCGGGCAGCATGCCTGCGCCATCGCCGATGCGCTGGGCATGACGCGCGTGCTGATCCACCCGCTGGCCGGGCTGCTTTCGGCGTTCGGGATCGGGCTGGCGGAAACCCGCGTGGTGCGGCAGCGCACGCTGAACCTGTCGTTGCAGCCGACAACCGATCTGGCCGGCGCGGCCGAAGCGCTGGCCACAGAGGCCAGCGCCGCGCTGGCGGCCCAGGGCGAAACGGTGGCCGGCGTGACGGTCAGCGCCCGCATCCGTTATGCCGGGTCAGACAGTGGCATCGATCTGCCGCTGGCCGATGCGGCCAGCCTTGCCGGTGCGTTTGCCGCCGAACAGGCGCGCCGCTTCGGCTTTGCCATCGATGATGCCGATCTGGTGGTGGACACGTTGATTGCCGAAGCGGTGGGCAGCACGCCACAGATCCCGGCAGCCCTCACCCCGCCGCCCGCCGGCCGGCCGCATCTGGGCAGCCGGCGCGTCCATCTGGGTGGTGCCTGGCGGCAGACCGGCTTCTATGACCGTGCCGCGCTGCCGCCGGGCTGGCGCATCGCGGGCCCGGCGATCATCATCGACACGGCGGGCACCACGCTGGTGGAGCCGGGCTGGCAGGCCGATTTGGACGCCGCGCGCAACCTGCTGCTCACCCGCATGGCCCCGGCCAACGCAGCGCCAGCACCTGCCGGCACTGCTCCCGATCCGATCCGGCTGGAGATTTTCGCCAATCGCTTCATGGCCATCGCCGAAGAGATGGGCGAGGCGCTGAAAACCACGGCATGGTCGGTCAACATCAAGGAACGGCTGGATTTTTCCTGTGCGATCTTCGATGCGGCCGGCCATCTGGTGGCCAATGCGCCGCACATGCCAGTGCATCTGGGATCGATGGGGGACAGCGTGCGCTGCGTGATGGCCAAATGGGCCACATCGCAGCGCGGCATCCGTCCTGGCGATGCCTTCGTGCTCAACAATCCCTATGCCGGCGGCACCCATCTGCCCGATGTGACGGTGGTGGCGCCCGTATTTGTGGATGAAAACAAGGCGCCCGCCTTCTGGGTGGCAGCGCGCGGGCATCAGGCCGATATCGGCGGCATCACGCCCGGCTCCATGCCGCCCGACAGCACCAGCATCGATCAGGAAGGCGTGCTGATCGACAATGTGCTGCTGATCAACGAAGGCCGCTTCGTTGAAGACGATATGCACGCCCTCCTGGCCAGCGGGCCGTGGCCGGCACGCGATCCGGCGCGCTGCATCGGCGATCTGAAGGCACAGGCCGCCGCCTGCGCACGCGGCGCCGCTGCCCTCAAGGCAATGTGCTCCACGGAAGGCGCCGGAACCGTCGCCGCCTTCATGGCCCACGTTCAGGACAATGCCGAGGAAGCCGTGCGCGCCGCCATCGCCGGCCTGCACGATGGCACCCGCACCGTGGTGATGGACAATGGCGCGCAGGTGCAACTGGCCGTGCGCATCGATCGGGCGGCACGCGCCGTCACCATCGATTTCACCGGCACGTCGGCCCAGCTGCCCGACAATTTCAACGCGCCCTACCCCGTCACCCAGGCCGCGATCCTTTATGGATTCCGCTGCCTGGCCGGCAGCGATCTGCCGATGAATGATGGTTGCATGCGCCCGATCACGCTCATCGTGCCACAAGGCTCGATGCTCAATCCCGCACCGCCGGCGGCCGTGGTGGCCGGCAATGTGGAAACCAGCCAGATCATCACCGATGCGCTGTTCGGCGCGCTGGGCGTGCTGGCGGCATCGCAGGGCACGATGAACAATTTCACCTTCGGGACCGGGGATTTCCAGTATTACGAGACGATCTGTGGCGGGGCGGGCGCCGGAAACGGCTTCGCCGGCGCCAGCGCGGTGCAGACCCACATGACCAACAGCCGCCTCACCGATGTGGAGGTGATGGAAAGCCGCTTCCCGGTGCTGGTGGAGGAATTCGCCATCCGCGAAGGCTCTGGCGGGGCCGGGCGCTGGCCCGGCGGCAATGGCGTGGTGCGCCGCATCCGGGCGCGGGTTGGGATGACGGCGTCCCTGCTGTCCGGACGGCGCATCACGGCCCCGTTCGGCATTGACGGCGGCAGCGCTGGCCAGAGCGGCGCGGCGCGGGTGGAACGCGCTGGTGGTGGGGTGGAGATGCTGCCGGCTTGCGCCCGGGTGCAGCTGGCTGCTGGCGATGCCATCGTGATCGAAACGCCCGGTGGCGGCGGTTTTGGCGGCGGTTTTGGCGGCGGGTTCGGCGCATGACGACGCTGCCCAGCCTGTGGCCACTGGCCGGCATCGCCATCGTGGTGATCGGCTTTGGCTTGCGGGCCAATCCGCTGGCCGTGGTGGTGCTGGCGGCATTCGGCAGCGGGCTGGGCGCCGGGCTTTCGGTGGCCGAGGTGGTGGCCGCGCTGGGCAAGGCCTTCAACCAGAACCGCTATGTCTCGGTGCCGTGGCTGGCGCTGCCGGTGATCGGCCTGATGGAGCGTGCCGGCCTGCAGGAACAGGCGCGCCGGGTGATTGCCAGCGCCCGCGCCGCCACCGCCGCGCGCATCCTGATCCTCTATCTGGGATTGCGGCAGATCACGGCGGCGCTGGGCCTTACCCAGATTGCCGGCCACGCCCAGACGGTGCGTCCCCTGCTGGCGCCGATGGTCGAGGCGGCGGCCGAGCGGGACAATCCCGCCATCACCGAGGACGAACGCCACAAGGTCAAGGCGATGGCGGCCGCCACCGACAATGTCGGCATCTTCTTTGGTGAGGATATCTTCATTGCCATCGCCTCCATCCTGCTGATCAAGGGCTTCCTGGAAGGCGCCGGCATCATCGTGCAGCCGCTGCAACTTTCTGTTTGGGCGATCCCCACCGCAATTGCCGCCTTTGCCGTCCACGGCCTGCGGTTGTGGCGGATGGGGCGCGCATCGGGGAAAGCCGGATGATCGGCCTGCCTGCCCTCTACACGCTGGCCGGGCTGGTGTTCGCCGGCTGGGCGGCTGCCACCCTGCTGGATCGGCAGCACCCGCGCCGTTTGCGCGGGGCCGCCTTCTGGGGCCTGATTGCGGCTTCCTTCCTGGCGGGCGACGCGCTGGGCGACATGGGCAACGGCGTGCTGGTGCTGGCGCTGGTGGGCCTCGCGCTGGCCGGCGCACCGGGCAAGGGGCAGCCGGCCACCAGCAGCAGCGAAGATCGCGCTGCCAGTGCGGCGGCGCGCGGCAACCGCCTGTTCCTGCCCGCCCTGGTGATGCCCGGCGTGGCGCTGGCCGGCACCTTCCTGCTGCCGCGCCTGGGCGGACTGTTCGATCCCAAGCAGGTCACGCTGGTCAGCCTGGGGCTGGGCGCGATGCTGGCCGCTGCTGCCCTGATGGCCTGGACGCGCCCATCGGCCAGCGCCGCTGTTCAGGAAGGCCGGCGACTGGCCGAAAATGTCGGCTGGGCAATGCTGCTGCCGCAGTTGCTGGCCAGCCTGGGGATGGTGTTCGGCCTGGCCGGCGTTGGCGATATCGTTGGCAGCCTGGCGCCGCTGGCCATTCCCGATGGCAGCCGGCTGGCGGCCGTGGTGGCCTTCACCGGCGGCATGGCGATTTTCACCATCCTGATGGGCAATGCCTTTGCGGCCTTCCCGGTGATGATGGGCGGCATCGGCCTGCCGGTGCTGGTGCTGGGGCTGGGTGCCAATCCCGTGGTGGTGGGCGCGGTGGGGATGCTGGCCGGCTTCTGCGGCACGCTGCTGTCGCCCATGGCGGCCAATTTCAACATCGTGCCGGCCGCCCTGCTGGAACTGCCGGATCGCTATGCCGTGATCCGTGCGCAGGTGGGCACGGCGCTGCCGCTGTGGCTGTTCAACACCGCGCTGATCTGGGGATTCGCGTTTTGACGGGGCTGTTTGATGACGCTGGATGAAGCAGTTGCGGCCCGCATGGCCGGCATCGCGCTGGGCCATGTGACGCGCGAATATCCGCACAAGCTGGATCATGTGATGGCCGGCGATGGCGATGCGCAAACACCGCGGGCGCTGCACCCCATCTTCTTCGGCAGTTATGATTGGCACAGCTGCGTGCACGGCTGGTGGCTGCTGTTCCGGCTGGCGCACCGCTTCCCCGGCCACGCCCGCGCCGCCGATACGCTGGCGCTGGCCGCGCACAGCTTCACGCCGGCAAAAGTGGCCGCCGAGCGCGCCTATCTGGCCCGCCCGGAATCGAAGGGGTTCGAACGGCCCTATGGCTGGGCCTGGCTGCTGATGCTGCACGCCGAACTGGCGGCGGCGCACAACCCGCTGGCGCCGGTGCTGGAACCTTTGGCGCGCGATTTCGCCGCGCTGTTCCACGATCACCTGCCGCGCCTCACCTATCCCATCCGCACCGGCGCACATGGCAACACCGCCTTTGCGCTGGTGCTGGCCAGCCAGTGGGCGCAAGCCCACGATCCGGCGTTGCTGGCGCTGATGGCAGCGCGGGCGCAGGGCTGGTTTGGCAGCGATGCGGGTGCGCAGGCCTGGGAGCCCGATGGCGATGCCTTCCTGTCGCCAACCCTGGTGGAGGCGCTCGCGATGGCAAGCCTGCTGCCTGCCGGCGATTTCGGCCCCTGGCTGCGCACGTTCTTGCCGAACATGGCCAACCGCCATCCGGCCAGCCTGTTCACCCCGGCCGCCGTTTCCGATCGTTCAGATGGCAAGATCGCCCACCTGGATGGCCTCAACCTGTCGCGCGCCTGGGCCTTCCGGCGCATTGCCGCCGCGCTGGGCCATGATGCGCCGGAAACACCGGTGCTGGCTGCGGCCGCCGATGCCCATCTGGCCGCAGGCATCGGCCGGCGAACACTGGCTGGCCAGTTTCGCCCTGCTGGCGCTGGAGGCCTGATGGCGATGCGGCGGCGCACCCGGCTCTGGTTGACCGGGCTGGCCGTTGCCATCGTGGCGGCCGGCGGCGCCGGCTTGCTGCTGCTGCGCGAAACCGGCAGCGCCAGCCTTGGGGAGGCCCCGCCGCGCGCCGTGGCCGCGCCGCTGCCGCCCCCGCCGCCATCCACCATCGCGCTGCCGGTGCGGGTGCCTTTGGCGATGATCGCGCAGGCCGTGAACGAAGCCGTGCCGCGCCAGCTGTGGCAGGTGGACAAGCCCGATGCCGTCTGCGTGAAGGCCAGCCAGGTGAAGATCCTGGGCAGCGCCGTGAAGCTGACGCCCGATGTGAAATGCCGCATCGTAGGCCAAGTGACGCGCGGGCCCATCACGCTTTCCGGGCAACAGGGGCAGATCAGGCTGAAGATGCCGGTTTCGGCCATGCTGGAGGCCCGCGACATCGGCGGCGTGATCGCGCGTGAAGGCACCGAGGCCAGCGCCATCATCACCGCCGATCTGCAACCGATCCTGACGCCCGATGGCCGCCTGTCTGCCCGCATCCGGCTGAATTACAATTGGCAACGGGAACCGGCCGTGAACGTGCTGGGCCAGGAGATCCGCCTGACGGAAAAGGCCGACGAGAAACTGGCCCCGGTGCTGGCCAAGGCCGAAGCCGAACTGTCCCGCCGCCTTGCCGCGCTGCCGGTGCGCGTCGAGCTGGAAAAACTGTGGCGACAAGGCTTCACGGTGCAATCGATCAACCGCCGCAACCCGGCAGCCTGGCTGCGCCTCACCCCGCAATCACTGGCCTTTGCCGGTGCCAGCGTGGAAAATGCGGAACTCAGGATCGACGCGCGCCTGGGGACGGTGGCCGAAGTGGTGCTGGGCACCGCACCCAGGCCCGCCGCGCCGGTGCCGCTGCCGGCCATCGCGATCCAGCCGGAAGGACGCAACGCCGGCCTGGCGCTCAACATCGCCATTGTTGCCGATCCGGCCACCTTGCAAACCGCCATCGACAAGGCCCTGGCCAAGGTGGCGGCACGCGGCGTGGAGGTGCCGGATGTGGGCCGCGTGCGCGTGCGCTTTGGCCGATCAACCCTGTACGCCACGCCAGATGGCAAGCTGGCGCTGGGGCTGGACATTGCAGCGCGCGGCCCCCGCCAGATGCTCGACACACGTGGGCGGCTGTGGCTGACGGCGCGGCCGGAAACCGGCACCAGCGATGAACGCCTGCGCATCCGCGATCTTGATCTGGTCGCCGCACCCGGCGCCGATGTGCAATTCCCGCTGCTGGTGGCGGTGGCCGAATCCGCCACCGTGCGCGGCGCCGTCGAAGACGCGCTGGCCCAGGATTTTGCCCGCGATTACAAGAAATTGATGCAACGTATCGATCTTGCCCTGGCCGAAGTGCCGATCGGAGGCTTCACCCTTTCCGTGCTGCTGAACCGGGTACAGCATGGCAAGGCGGTGGTCGTGGGCGATCGGCTCTATTTGCCGGTCACCGCCCACGGCATTGCCCGGCTGGACCTGCCACCGGCATAGCGCGCAATGGCTATCCCCGGCGCGGCGGCGGGCGCTTGGGGCGGGCAGCGCCGCCGGGGGCCGGCCGTGGCCGGTTTTCCGGCGGGCC
>JALOSK010000065.1 GCA_025458465.1 Sandarakinorhabdus sp.
GAATGGCCGCCGGGGTTGGTCGCCTCCAGCCAGAAATTCTGCACGGTCTTTTCGCCCACCTGCACGGCCAGGCCCTGCGGCTTGCCATCCGGGCCATAACGGCCGCCACCGCCTTCGTTCAGGGCAAATTCGGCCATGATCAGATCGGGGCGATTCTTGGCCAGCCAGTCGGCGCCGTTGAAGGCGTAGGTGGTTTCCTCCCCACAGGTCAGCGCCAGCTTGATCGTGCGCTTCTGCGGCTTGCCGGCCTGTTTCATGCGGATCAGCAGATCAGCCCAGATACTGGCCTGAGCCTTGTCGTCGAAGGTGCCGCGGCCATAGAAATAGCCATCTTCCTCGATCAGCTTGAACGGGCTGCGCGTCCAGTCTTCCGGCTTGGCCGCCACCACGTCGAGGTGGCCCAGCAGCAGCATTGGCTTGCGCCTGGCATCGCTGCCTTTCAGCTGGACCACGATCCCCCCTTCCTTCGGGAAAGCCGGGTCGGAAAACAGCGTGATGTCGGCATCGGCATAGCCCGCCGCCTTGAAACGCACCGCCAGCTTTTCGGCCAGCGCCGTGCAGCTGCCGGTGGTGACGCTGGTATCGGTTTCCACCATTTCCTTGAACAGGGCGCGGAAGGCAGGTTCGCCGGGCTGCTTCATTTGCGCGAGCGCCGGCGCGGCAGACAGGGCCATCAGGGCGGAAGCGAGGAGGGTGGGGGCGAGGGCAGCATGCATCTTTTGGTCCTTACTTGCCGGCGTAGGCGACGATGAGATCGAACAGATAATCGCGCTCCTTCATCACGCCCGCCACCGAAATCCGTTCGTTGAGCCCATGCACGCCATTGCCATCGGGCATGCCAAAGCGACCGGGCATGCCATAGGTGGGCATGCCGACAGCGTTCAGATAGCGGCCATCGGTGGCGCCCGTGCTCATCGTCGGGATGATCGGAATGCCGGGGAAATGCTTGCCCGCCAGCGCCACGGCCGTGCCATACACCAGCGGTGACAGCGGCGGCGGCGGCGCGGCTGCCTTGGGGTTCTCGCTCGCGCGCGGCGTGACGGTGATGCTGGCATCGCCAAGCCGCTCCACGATCTGCCCGCGCACCTTCTCCACGCTTTCGCCGGGGAACATGCGGCAGTTCACATTGGCCTGGGCGCGCTGTGGCAGGGCGTTCCGGGCATGGCCGGCCTCCAGCATGGTGGCAACGCAGGTGGTGCGCAGCGTGGAATGCCAACCCGGATCACGTGAAACAATCTCGTTGGCATGGGCATCGGCCGGATTGGCGAGCAGCGCCTTGATCGCCGTCGCCGAGTCGGCATCGCTCAGCTTGGCCATCTCGGTGAAATAGGCGCGCGTCGTGTCCGACAGGATGATCGGGAAATCATTCTTCGCCAGCCGCACCAGCCCGGCGGCCAGCTCGTTGATGGCATTGTCCGGGCGCGGGCGGCTGCTGTGGCCGCCGGGGTTGCGCGTCTCCAGCGTGAAATCCTGATAGACCTTCTCGCCGGCCTGGAAGGCCAGGCTCACCGGCTTGCCAGTCGCGTCCGCCTTGCCGCTGCCGCCTTCATTGAGCACGAACTCGGCATCGATCCAGTCGCGATGCTCCTCCACCAGCCACTTGGCGCCGTTGAACGGCCCGCCTTCCTCTCCGCAGGTCAGCGCCAGTTTCACGGTGCGCTTCGGCGCCTTGCCGGCCTGCTTCAACCGGATCATCGCATCGGTGAAGATGGCGCCATGCGCCTTGTCGTCACTCACGCCGCGGCCATAATACCAGCCGCCCTCCTCGATGAACGTGAAGGGATCGCGCTCCCAATCGGCGCGCTTTGCCTCCACCACATCCAGGTGGGAGAGCAGCAGGATCGCCTTGGCTTTCGGGTCCTTGCCCTTCAGCGTGGCCACCAGCCCGCCATCCTGCGGGCGCTCGGCCGGGCCGGGGAACAGCTTGATGTCGGCATCGGCGTAACCTGCCGCCTTCAGCCGCGCCGCCATCCGCTCGGCGGCCAGGTTGCAGCTGCCGCTGGACACCGTGGTGTTGGTCTCCACCAGCTCCTTGTAGAGCGCGCGGAACGCCTGCTGATCGGGGCGGAGCTGAGCCTGCTGGGCGGCAGCCGGAACGGCGATGCTGGCCGCCAGAAGCGCGGTAGTCACGTGGCGCATGATGATCCCCCTCGTTGACCGCATCAAAGCGGTGGATGCGCGGGATGGCAAGCGCGTTGTGGTCAGAACGGGAAGAAGGGGCGTCCGGCGGGCAGGGCCCAGATCCCCGACCCGTAGATTGGGTAACAAAGATCCTATAGTGACTTGGCGAGGAGGTTTGTACTAGTTTGTCACGCGTGGTAGTTTCATCTCATGAAGCGGATCTACGTTGACGAAAGCATTCACATTAGAGGAGATTTTATTTTAGTTGCGGCGGTTTGTGCAGATGATGATATTCAGTCGGATGTTGAACAGGCTCTATTGAGCTGCGGTTTCGTCCCCGGTCGCGACGAATTCAAAAGCAGCATGAAGATGGCCGGTAATTTTCAGCTCAACAACTTCGTGAACAACTAAAGTTAATTTTGATGACGCGTTGCAGATTGGCAATTGCCGTAATCCCGGTGTCTGAAAGGGATGTCATTATTAAAACAGTTGAAAATCTCATTTTATCGATCGATCCCGCGGATCGATCGCCTCCGGGTACTGTATACGTCGATCAAGGCATGAAGAAACAGGACTTTATGCTACCCGAGGGCTGGAGTGCGCAGTTAGGTTGCGACTCGCGGCTTGTTGCGGGTATACAGATCGCTGATTGCGCAGCACACATAGTATCGATGATCTTATTGTCAGAATTGGGTCTTATAAGTAAATCGATCAAAACAGAGGACGGCTTTCCAGAAAATGAAGTTGAAATAGCGTGGGAACTCTGGTCTTCAATCAGATATTCTCTATCAAGTGGTAGGCCTGTTGGAGGTTACGACGATGAAGGCTGGTGTGAGCCCACGATGGTGCCTTTTGGACTTCTAGTTTCTGAAGGTTGTTCGGAGATTGTGAGAGCCGCTATTGAGCAAAGATTTGGGACCGTTTGGGTTGGGTGCATACATTGACGACCAAAGGTGAGCCTTGTGGCATGCTAAACGGGTGCAGGGGCCCCGCCCCTGCCCGTCGGACACTCCTCTTACTTAAACCCCTCAATCCCGCAGCAGTTCGTTGATGCCGGTCTTGCTGCGGGTCTGCGCGTCCACCGTCTTCACGATCACGGCGCAATAGAGGTTCGGGCCGGGCGTGCCATCGGGCAACGGCTTGCCGGGCAGGCTGCCGGAGACGACGACGCTGTAGGGCGGAACCTTGCCGACATGGATTTCGCCAGTGGCGCGGTCGATGATCTTGGTGCTGGCGCCGAGGTAGACGCCCATGGAGAGCACCGCGCCTTCGCCGACGATCACGCCTTCGGCAACTTCGGCACGCGCGCCGATGAAGGCGCCATCACCGATGATGACGGGGTTGGCCTGCAGCGGCTCGAGCACGCCGCCGATGCCGGCACCGCCGCTGATGTGGACATTTTCGCCGATCTGCGCGCAACTGCCGACAGTGGCCCAGGTGTCCACCATGGTGCCCTTCCCCACACGCGCGCCGATGTTGACGAAGCTGGGCATGAGCACGGCGCCCGGCGCGATATAGGCGCCGCGGCGGACAATGGCGCCGGGCACGGCGCGGAAGCCGGCGGCGCGGAATTCGGCCTCACCCCAGGCATCGAACTTCAGCGGCACCTTGTCGTAGAAGCCGGCGTGACCAAGGCCCGGCATCACCACATTGTCGTGCAGGCGGAAGCTCAGCAGCACGGCCTTCTTCAGCCACTGGTGGGTGGTGCCATCGGGCTCTGCCACGCGCAGTTCGCCGCTATCGAGGGCGGAGAGCGCGGCGTTCACCGCGCTGCGCAGTTCGCCGTGGGTGGCGCTGTTGACGTTGGCCCGGTCTTCCCAGCCGGCGTTGATGATGGCTTCGATGTTCATGTCGGCTCCACTTCGGTGAGCACCTCGGCCAGGAAGGCGGCGAGGTCGTTGATGCGATAATCGATATGGGTGAGGCCAACATCCGGGCCCTGTTCGGAGCCGTTTTCGATCCACACCGTCGTCATGCCGATCGCCTTGGCCGGAGCGAGGTTCCTCGCCATGTCCTCCACGAACAGCGCGTTCTGCGGGCGGATGCCATGCTGCTGGCACAGATGCAAATAGGCTGGCGGTTGCGGCTTGGGCACATAATCCAGCGCGTGGATATCGTGCAGCGCGTCGAACGCCTCGGTGAGGCCCAGGCGTTCCAGCACGCGCTGGGCATAGGGGGCATCGGCGTTGGTGAAGACGAACTTGCGGCCGGGCAGGCGGCTGATCAGGTCGCCAAGCTCGGGGTGGGGGCGGATCACCTCGATATCGACATCGTGGACATCGCGCAGAAATTCGTGCGGATCGACGTTGTAGAGCGCCATCAGGCCGGGCAGCGTCATGCCGTGGCTGTGGAACAGCCCCTTCTGGATGCGGTGGGCTTCCTGCGGGTCAACATTCAGCAGGCGCTGGATATAGAGGCCCATGCGCGCATCGATCTGCGGGAACAGCGAGGAGTGCGCCGGGTAGAGCGTGTTGTCGAGATCGAAGATCCACGCATCGATATGGGCGAGAGGGCTGCGCATCGCGGTGGGCCATAGGCGCTGGGGCCGGCGCTGTCATGCGCGATTTGGGCATGCGCTGCGGCAGGATGAGGCGGCGCGGGCAGCAACGTCCGGGGTCGGGTCCGGCGGTTGCGCCCGCGCCTCACATTGAGGGGAGGAATCTCAAGGCTTGAATCGCACATGCGCCGATCGCGATCATGTTGCACTGCGGCATGGCCGCCGCGCTTCGCAATGTCGCGGGCGGCGGGTCAGGCGAAACGCTGTTTCAGCGCCACCATGGCCAGCGCCGCCTTGGCCGCTTCACCGCCCTTGTCCTTCTGCGCCTTGTCGGCGCGCGCGATGGCCTGGGCCTCGTTCTCCACGGTCAGGATGCCGTTGCCGATGGCCAGCCCGTCCAGCGTGAGTGCCATGATGGCGCGGGCGCTTTCACCGGCGACCACCTCGAAATGATAGGTCTCGCCGCGGATCACGCAGCCGCTGGCGACATAGCCATCATATTTGCCCGACTGTTCGGCCAGCGCGATGGCGGCCGGCACTTCCAGCGCGCCAGGCACGGTGATCACCTCCCAGGTGGCGCCGGCGGCCTTCAGGGCACTGGTGATGCCATCCAGCGCCATGTCGGCGATGTGGGTATAGAAACGCGCTTCGACGATCAGGATATGCATGTGTCAGCTCCGGGAGGGGATGGCGCGTTCGCCGACAACCTTCAGGCCATAGCCTTCAAGGCCGACGATGTTGCGGTGCTGGTTGGTGAGCAGGATCATCTCGGTCACGCCAAGGTCCACCAGGATCTGCGCGCCGATGCCATAATCGCGCAGGGTGATCGGCTGGCCGGCATCGCGGGCGCGCATCTGGTCGGAAATGGCGGTGGCGTGGCCGTCACGGATGATGATGATGATGCCGGCGCCTTCCTCACCCACGACATCCATCGCGCGCTGCAATTGGCCGGCGCGCTCGCCCTGCTCGTGGAACAGATCGGCGAAGATGGATTGGGTGTGCACGCGCACCAATGTGGGCTTGCCCGGCTCGATGCGGCCCTTCTGCAGCACCATGTGCTCGGCATATTCAGCGGTGTTGGCATAGGTTTTGGCCACCCAGTCGCCGCCGTGCCAGCTGGTCATGCGCACTTCGGCAACGCACTTCACCAGCCGGTCATGACGGTGACGATAGGCGATCAGATCGCGGATGGTGCCGATCTTCAGGCCGTGGCGGCGGGCGAACGGGATCAGATCGGGCAGGCGGGCCATGCTGCCATCGTCGTTCATGATCTCGCAGATCACGCCGCTGGGATTCAACCCGGCAAGGCGGCTGATGTCGACACTGGCTTCGGTATGGCCGGCGCGCACCAGCACGCCGCCATCGCGCGCCACCAGCGGAAACACATGGCCGGGGCACACGATATGGTCCGGCCCCTTGGCGGCATCGATGGCCACCTGGATGGTGCGGGACCGATCGGCGGCCGAAATGCCGGTGGTCACGCCTTCCTTGGCCTCGATGGAAACGGTGAAGGCGGTGCTGTGCCTTGTGCCGTTGTGCTGCGCCATCAGCGGCAGATTCAGCTGCTTCACCCGTTCCGACGCCATGGCAAGGCAGATCAGGCCGCGGCCATGCTTGGCCATGAAGTTGATGGCGGCGGGTGTGGCCATCTGGCCGGGGATGATCAGATCGCCCTCGTTCTCGCGGTCTTCATCGTCCACCAGGATATACATGCGGCCGTTGCGGGCTTCGTCGATGATCTCCTCGATGGGTGCCAGCACCGGGCCGGCGTTGCGCTCGTCCAGCCAGGCTTCAAGCTTGCGCAGCGTGTCGGCGGTGGGGTTCCACTCGGCCTCGTCCAGTGCGCGCAGGCTGTTGGCGTGCAGGCCGGCGGCGCGGGCCATGCCGGCCTTGGTTTCCTCACCACTGGCAACAAGATCCCGCAAACGGGCAATCAGGGAATCGCTCATGGGGTGCCTCACATCAGGATGTGAAACGCCGATTGCGCCCGTCACATCACAGTGTCAAGCGAGTTGCTTCATCCGGAACAGGTAACGGGCCAGCACATCGATTTCGATGTTCACATCGTCGCCGGCCCGGGCGGTGCCGAAGGTCGTCCACTGGGCGGTGTGCGGGATGATGTTGACGGTGAAATCATGGCCATCTTCATGGTCGTGCACTTCATTCACCGTCAGCGACACGCCGTTCAGGCAGATGCTGCCCTTGGGCGCGACATAGGGCGCGATGCTGGCGGGCATGCGGAAGGTGAAGCGCCGTGAATCGCCTTCCGGCGTGACGGCAATGATCTGCCCCACCGCGTCGACATGGCCGGTGACAATATGCCCGCCCAACTCGTCACCCACCTTCAGCGCGCGTTCCAGGTTCAGGCGGGCACCTTCCTGCCACATGCCGGCGGCGGTGCGGCGGCGGGTTTCGGCCGAAACATCGAAGGTAAGGCTGTTGGCGGCCTTGGCCACCACGGTGAGGCACACGCCCGAATTGGCGACAGACGCACCGATGGCGATGCCGGTCGTGTCATGGGCGGTCTGCACCGTCACGCGCAGATCGCCGCGCTCCTCCACGTGGCTGATGGTGCCGATGTCGGTGATGATGCCGGTGAACATGGGCCAGCCCTATCGTGTCCGGATGAAGCGTTCAATGCGGTCAGGCCCGAGCGTCATCGCCGCAGCGCCAGCCCAGCGGCCATGCGCGTCCGCCAGATCTGCCAGCCCGATATCGCCCAGCGTGCGGCCCGCCCCGATCAGGATCGGCGCCCGGTGCAGCAGCAGCGTATCGACCAGATCGGCGCCAAGCAGGCTGGCCGCCAGCTCCATGCCGCCTTCCACCAGCACATTGAGCGCCGGATCGGCGCACAGCGCGGCGAGATCCGGAAAATGCTGCACATGGGCGGGCAGGCCGCCGCTGCGCCCCACAACGCCAATGCGCGGTGCGCGCGCTTCAAGCCCAGGCAAGCGCACATCCAGCCGCGGTGCATCGGCATCCCAGGTGCCGCGCCCCACCACGATCAGGTCGCTGCGGGCGCGCTCCAGGTGCGCGGCGGCGCGGGCGCGTTCGCCCGTGATCCACTGGCTGCGGCCATCACCCATGGCGATGGCGCCATCCAGCGAAACCGCCAGCTTCAACGTGATGTGCGGGCGGCCCAGTCGCAGCCGGGTGAGGAAACCGGCCAGGCCCGCTTCCGCCTCGGCGGCGCGCACGCCCTGCGTCACCGCGATGCCGGCGGCCGCCAGGCGCGCGGCGCCATCGCCATCGGTGCGTGGATCGGGATCATGGGCGGCAATCACCACGCGCGCGACGCCGGCGGCAATAAGGCTGTCTGCACAGGCCGGGCCACGCGGCGATTGGTGGGCGCAAGGCTCCAGCGTGACATAGGCGGTCGCGCCGCGTGCCGCTGCGCCGGCCTGCGCCAGTGCCACGGCTTCGGCGTGGGGGCGGCCACCGGGCTGTGTCCAGCCGCGGCCAACCACGCGCCCATCCTTCACGATCACGCAGCCCACCGACGGGTTGGGGGTGGCAAGGCCAACGCCCCGGCTGGCCAGCGCCAGCGCGGCGCCCATCCGGCGCCAGTCGTCTGCTGCTGTACTCACTCGATCGGCGGCTCGGCGGGGGCCGGCACGCGCACAATGGCCTCCACACTGGGCTGCGCTGCCACATAGGGAATGTCGCGCTTGAAGCCGCCGCCGTTCACATAGTCATCATATTGTTTCTGCGCGTCTTCCTTCGCCTTGCCCTGCAGCGTGGCGATAAAGGCGCGCGCCTCGGCCAGCTTGGCTTCGCGGGCGTCCCTGGTGGCCTTGGCATCGGCGATGGCCTGTTCGCGCGTGCGATCCGCCTTCCAGCTTTGCGCATAGATGATCTTGGGATCGGGCTTCATGTAGCCCCAGCGCGATTCCACCAGGAACATCGTCATGATGATGGTGGTGGCCAGCACCGAACCGGCCGCGATCCAGTATCGCGTGCGGCGGGCCTTGGCATCGGGCGGATCAAGGAACGACATGGCGGTGAAGATAGGCGGGGCGCGGCGGCTTGGCCAGTGGTGCGGCCTTTTCAGCCGCCAAGCCGGCGCAGCGCCTCATCGCGTCCGATCAGCGGCAACAGGGCCGCCATTTCCGGGCCGTGCGGCTGGCCGGTCAAGGCCAGGCGCAGCGGCAGGAACAGCGGCTTGCCCTTGCGGCCGGTGGCGGCTTTCAGCGCCTCCACCAGCCGCTGCCAGATATCATCGCCCCATTCGAGGCCGGCCAGCGTGGCAGCGGCGGTGGCGATATAGTCTGGCTCGTCGATTTGCGCCGTGATTGGCCCGGCGATGACCTGCTGCCACAGGGCGGCTTCCTCGATCCGGGTGAGGTTGCCGCGCACGGCATTCCAGCCGGCTTCGCTCATGCCGGCGGGCAGGCGGGCCTGCACCTGCGCAAAGTCCATCGCGTGCAGGCAGCGGGCCGACAGGGCGGCAAGATCGGCCGGATCGAAACGCGCCGGCGCGCGGCCGAAGTGATCGAGGGCAAAGCCGGGCAGCAGATCAGCCAGGCGCGCCACCGGTTCCACCGGCTGCGAGGTGCCGAGCCGGGCCAGCAGCGCCGCGACGGC
>JALOSK010000066.1 GCA_025458465.1 Sandarakinorhabdus sp.
GCCTTGCGGCGCGCCGGGTTGAGTGGCCGCCACGGCGCCTCCCGCATCGCTTCGGCATCGAAACGGTCTGCCACCAGCAGGCCGGTTTCCTGCGGACGGAACGCGTCGGTGTGCAGATCATCGATGGGCAGGCCGGGCGGCACCGCCCAGAAAAAGCGATCGCAGTGATCAAGATAGTCCGGCCATTTCCGATCGCCCCGCAGATCAGCAAGGCTGACCTTGATTTCCACCAGTGTCAGCCGGCCAGCGGCATCGAGACCCAGGATATCGGCGCGCCGACCACCGGCCAGCGGCACTTCGGCGAGCGGGCTCACGCCGGCACGCAGCAACCAGCGGCAGGTGCCACGCAGCACGTCACCAGCGGTAAGAGGGGCAGCGGCGAGGTGCTTGGCCATGCGCGGATCATGGCGGAACGTTACAGGAACGGCAACCCTGCCGAACCAGCGCCAGCCCTTCAGCGATAGAAGACGTGATTGCCGATCTTCGCGACGCGGGTGAGACGCCAGCCGGGCTTGAGCCGCGCGGCGTGGAAGCTGTGCGCGCCCTGGGCAATGTCGTGCCACAGGCCCATCATGGCGACGCGGGCGACAGCCATCGCCGTGGTGAAGGTGGCGGTGCCCCGCTGCACCTGTTCCGGCACGAAGCTGAACTGGCGCGGTGCGCGGATCACACCGCACACGTTCTTGCCGCCCCAGCGGCCCGACCTGGCGCGGTTGACGACAGCCTGGGCCACGGCAAGCTGGCCTTCCAGCGTTTCACCACGGCTTTCGAACCAGACCGCAGTGGCCAGGCAATCCAGTTCCGGATCGCCAGGCAGGGTGGCCTCGCCATCGGCCGCAACCATCTTCACCAGCGCCGGCAGCCCGGCGGCGGGCGCCGCGCTTTCAACAACGGCGCGATCATCTTCTGCCGGCATCAGCGGCAGCGCGGTATCGGCCAGCGCCGGTGCCGCCATGGCCAGCAGGATGCCGGCAAATGCCGTCCGCAAGTTATGGATTTGGGCCCCGAACATGGCCAGCAGCAGAACCGCGCGCGCGACGAAACTTCAACTGCCGCCCAGCATTTGGTCGACGAACTGCCCTGCTTGCGGGATATCCAGTTCAATCACCCACAGATCCGGATCACGCTGCCGCGCCCGCGCAATCCAGCCGGCCACCGCATCTCCGCTGGCCATTTCGCTGAGCTGGTAGCGCCCATCAAGGCCCAGAACCGGTGCCAGCAGACGTTCTTCACCAGCCTCGCGCGTCACCACGGCGATGGCGCCAGCCTCATCGTCACCCCGGGCCAGCACGGTGGCAAAACCGCCAGCGCCCGCAACATTGCGGATCAGGGCATCCACACGCACGCGGCTGATCAGCCGGGGCAGCGGCGCATCCATGCCGCAATCAGCCGGCGTTGGCCGTGGTTCGCGCCAGGATGGCCTGCATGGCCTCCCCGGTGTCGGCCGCGCGCAACGCGGGGAGCGTGGCGCTATCGCGCAACGTGCGGCTGATGCGCGCCAGGGCTTTCAGATGATCGGCGCCGGCATCTTCCGGAGACAGCAGCAGCACCAGAATGTCCACCGGCTCGCTGTCGTTGGCCTGCCAGTCGATCGGCTGCGGCAGCCGCGCCACCAGCGCCACGCAGCTGGCAAGGCCGGGCAGGCGGGCGTGCGGGATGGCCACACCGCCGCCAAACCCGGTCGCACCCAGTGCTTCGCGCGTGCGCAGGCGTTCGTAGACAAGCAGCCACGGCATGGCGAGGCGCGTGCCGGCTTCACGCGCCAGCGCCTTCAGGGCCGCATCCTTGGCAAAGGCCGGCAGGACAGGGATGGCCCCGTCCTGCAGGAGAAGATCGGCGAAACCGGCGCCGCTATTGGGCATGTTTTCCCTTTCAGCCGGCCATGGCTGGCTGTGGTGCTGGCGCTGCGGTGGATGCCGTCGCGCGCGGTTCCACCCATCCGATGGTGCCGTCCTCGCGGCGATAGACCATGTTGTGGGCACCTGTCGCGCTGTTCACGAACATCAGCGCGTTGGTGTTGCGCAGATCCAGCATCATCACAGCGTCGCTGACGCTGGTGGTCGGGATGTCCACCCGCGTTTCCGCGATGATCAGCGGCGCATCGCCTTCCGGTTCGGCATCGTCGGGCTGGGCCGCGAAGATCTTGTATTCGGCATTGTCCAGCGGCGGCAGCTCCGCCACCGGCGGCGCCGACCGGCCAGCCGCAGGCGAGTGCCGATCCTTCAGGCGGCGCATGTAGCGGCGCAGCTGCTTGTCGATCCGTTCGGCCGCCGCATCGAAGGCGACATGCGCATCAGCCGCCTGGGCCGAACCCTTCAGGATCAGATCAGCCATCACGTGCATCACGATATCGCAGCCGAAATGGCCATAGGGCGCTGGCCCCAGCGTGACGTGAGCGGAAAGTGCGCGCGGGAAATATTTTTCCACCATCGCGCCAAGCCGATCGCGCACATGTTCGCTGAAGGCGGCCCCGGTATCAACCTGGTGCCCTGAGATGCGGATATCCATGCCAATTGTCTCCTGCTTACGGGCTGGTGACGCGAACGCCGGTCACGACAGCCAGAGCGGATCGTCCAGGCCGGCCACAAAGGCCGCATGACGGGCCAGCTCCTCCTCGCTGGCATTGTGGGCACGCGCGGCCAGACTCACCCGCTCGTACCGAGTGTCCTCTGCGGCCGCGGTGCTGGCAAGGTCGAATCCGATCTGCCGCCCTCCGGTAAGCTCGATATAGACACGCGCCAGCAATTCTGCATCGATGAGCGCGCCGTGCTTGGTGCGGGCCGAAAGATCAATGCCATAGCGGGTGCACAAGGCATCCAGCGTGTGCTTGGCGCCGGGATGGGTCTTGCGGCTGATTTCCAGCGTGTCGATGGCGCGGCTCATCGGGATGGGTTGCAGGCTGGCGCGCTTCAGTTCCCAGTTCAGGAACTCCATGTCGAAGGCGGCATTGTGGGCGACCAGCGGCGCATCGCCGATGAAGGCGAGGAAATCATCCACCACCTGCTCGAAGATCGGCTGGCCGGTGAGGAAGTCGCTGGACAGGCCATGCACCTTTTCCGCGTCCTTGGGCATGGCCCGCTGCGGATCGAGATAGGTGTGGAAGGTCCGCCCGGTCATGGTGCGGTTGAACAGCTCCACCGCGCCGATTTCGACGATGCGGTGGCCATCACCGGGCATGATGCCGGTGGTTTCGGTGTCCCAGACGATTTCGCGCATGCGCTCCATGTAGCGCGGATGGCGCGAACGGCAACCCTCAGAGGCTGTCCACCAGCCGTTTCACCGCAAGCCATGTCTCCCGTCGGCCACGTCCGGTCTCGATGACGACGTCGGCGCGGCGCCGCTTTTCGCGGTCCGGCATCTGGCCTTTCAGGATGCCGGCGAACTTCTGCGGCGTCATGCCCGGCCGGGCCAGCACGCGGGCGCGCTGCACGCGAAAGGGCGCGGAGACGACCACGGTGATGTGACAACGCTGCCAGCCGCCTTTCTCGAACAGCAAGGGCACATCCAGCACGATCGCCGGCTTGAGGCGATGGGCGGCCATGAAGCTGCTCTGCGCCTCGGCCACCAGCGGGTGCAGGATGCGTTCCAGGGCGCGCAGCTTGGCATGATCGCCGAACACGGCCGCGCCCAGCCGATCGCGGTGCAGGCCGCCTTCGTGGGTGGTGCCGGGGAACAGCTCCTCGATGGCTGCCAGCGCCCGTCCACCTGGCCCCTGCACGCGGCGCACTTCGGCATCGGCATCGAACACCGGCACGCCAAGCTTGCGGAACATGCCCGCCACGGTGGACTTGCCCATGCCGATGGAGCCGGTGAGGCCGATGATGATGGTGCGGCTCATCGCGTCAGCAGCGCCCGCAGTTCATCGTCATGCTGGCGCGGAGCTTCGGCGCCATAGAACAGGCGGAACGCCTCTGCCGCTTGCCCGATCAGCATGGCCAGGCCGTCGATGGTGGCAAGGCCGCGTGCCCGGGCTGCTTGCAGCAACGGAGTATCGAGCGGTGCATAGACAGCATCGAACACCACGGCATCGGCCGGCAATGGCGCCAGGTCGAGCCTGAGCGGCGGGTTGCCCACCATGCCCAGCGTTGTTGCATTGAATACCAGCGCGACATCATCCGGCACCCGATCATTCAGGCCCAGAATGCCCCCGGGCAGGCCAGAGGCGGCCTGCAGTTCGCCGGCTGCATCGAGATTGCGCGCCATCACCCACAGTGAAGAGGCGCCGCCGGCGCGTGCCGCCGCCATGCCAGCCCTTGCCGCGCCGCCGCTGCCGATCAACAGCATCGGCCTGCCCTGCAGCGCGCGGCCTGCCGGGCCGGTGATACCCGCCACATCGGTGTTATGGCCGGTCAACTGGCCATTCGCGCCAACCACCACGGTGTTGACCGCGCCAACGGCAGCCGCACCTGCAGACATGGCATCCAGATGCGCCAGCACGGCCAGCTTGTGCGGGATGGTCACGTTCACACCGCGCAGGCCCATCGCCGGCAGGGCGCGCAGGAAATCCCCCAACCGCTCCGGCGCCACGGGAAAACGGCTGTAGTCCCCGTCCAGCCCCAGTTTGCCCAACCAGAAACGGTGGATCAGCGGCGATTTCGAATGCTTGATCGGCCAGCCGATGACACCGGCAACAGGGGGTTCGATCATGCCCGCAACACCCCGCGCGTGCGCAAATAATCCAGCACCGCCAGCAGCGGCAGCCCGCGAATGACGAACTGGTCACCTTCGATGCGGCTGAACAGCTGGGCGCCCAACCCCTCGATGCGATAACAGCCGACGCAACTCAGCACCGCTTCGCCTTCGGCATCCAGATAGGCAGTGATGAACTCCGCCGACAGCGCCCGCATCGTCAACCGCGCCGCACCACCGCTGCGCCAGACCGGCTTGCCCCCTTCGCAGATCACCGCAGCCGAAATCAGCCGGTGCGTCGTGCCGGCCAGTTGCTGCAACTGGGCTTCGGCCCGGGCGCGGGTTTCGGGCTTGTTGATCAACTGCCCATCGGCTGTGACCACAACCGAGTCAGCCCCCAACACGAGCGCGCCGGGATGCTGGCGGCTGATCTTCAGGGCCTTCACTTCGGCCAGTGCATCGGCAATGCGCTCTGGCGTTGCGGCTTCGGCGAGCAGGGCCGCGGTGAGCCCGTCTTCATCGACATGCGCCGGCAGCGCTTCATGCGGGACGCCTGCGGCCGACAGCATTGCCCGCCTGGCCACAGACTGGCTGGCCAACACCAGCATCATGGCGCCTGCTCCCCCCCGTTTTCGCTGTGCCGATCACTGCGGGCCTGGTGCAGATTGATGATGGCTGCAGCCGTCTCCTCGATGGATCGGCGGGACACGTCGATCACCGGCACATCATGATCGGCAAACAGGCGGCGGGCAAAGGCCACCTCCGCGTCGATCCGTTCGGAATCGACATAATCGGTGTCGGGCGTCTGGCCCAGCGAGAGCAGGCGGTTGCGGCGGATCATCACCAGCCGGTCGGTCGCGGTGGTCAGGCCAACCAGAAGTGGCCCCTTCAGCTGCCACACATGTGGCTGTGGCGGCGATTGCGGCACCAGCGGGATGTTGGCCGTCTTGTAACCGCGATTGGCGAGGTAGATCGATGTCGGCGTCTTCGAGGTGCGCGAGACGCCGAGCAGCACGATATCGGCCTGTTCCAGTTCCTCCATGCTCGCCTGCGCGCCATCATCGTGCACCATGGTGTAGTTGATGGCATCAACGCGCCGGAAATAGGCCTGGTCCATCACGTGCTGGCGGCCGGGCCGGCGCGTGGCGGCCTGGCCAAGCAGTTCGGACAAGGCGGAGATGGTGGGATCGAGCGGCGACACCATCGGCAGGCCCAGCGTGGCGCAGCGGGTTTCCAGCCGATCCCGCACCGCGCCATCGACGAGCGTGTAGATGACAAGACCGGGCTTGCGGGCAATTTCCTCGATGATCCGGTCGAGATGGCCTTCGCTGCGCACCATCGGCCAGAAATGCTTGATTGCCTCGGCTCCCTCGAATCGGGCCAGGCTGGCCTTTGCCACTGATTCCAGCGTTTCCCCGGTGGAATCGCTGATCAGGTGCAGGTGCAGGGGTTCGGTGGCCGTCATGCGCTGCCCGCCCGCTGATTTTCCTGCCGGAAGACTCTGTGGATAAACATGGGTGACCAGCGTTAATGCCCGGGGCGAGGTGGGAGCAAGCGGCTTTTCCCCCAACCCCGCCGCGCGCTCAGGGGAATTTGCCCGACCTCTGGACATATGCACAGCCAGGGTTGTGGAAAACGGGGAAAAGCCCACCGACTCGCCAGACTCCGGCGAGTCGGCCGTGACGCCACTTGTGGACAAGATGGCGGACAGGATTTTATCCCCGGCTTTCGGCCGCCTACTAGCCTACACAATCATCCTTAAACAAATTGGAAGGATTGGAGTGATCCGGGAAATGCGTTGCGGGCCTTGACCGTGTGTAGCCTGCCGTTGAAAGGGAGCCATGGCCAACCATCATCTCACCATCTCCCCAGACGATCCGCCGCTGCTTGCCGTGCTGAAGGGCGAACGCCGTGACCCGCCGCCGGTATGGCTGATGCGCCAGGCCGGGCGTTACCTTCCCGAATATCGCGCGCTGCGCGCCGAAAAGGGCGGCTTCCTCGAACTGGTCTATGACAGCGACGCCGCGGCCGAAATCACCATCCAGCCGCTGCGCCGGTTCGGCATGGATGGGGCCATCTTGTTTTCCGATATCCTGATCGTGCCGCACGCCATGGGGCAAGGCCTCACCTTCGGCCCCGGCGAGGGTCCGCAACTGTCGCCCGCCCTGCATGACGGCGATTTTTCGGGGCTGGTGCCGAACCCGGCCTATTTCCCGAAAATCTATGACACGGTGCGCAAGGTGCGGGCCGCCATCGATCCCAAGGTGACGATGCTGGGCTTTGCCGGCAGCCCGTGGACGATCGCGACCTACATGGTGGCCGGCCATGGCAGCAAGGACCAGGCCGAAACCCGTCGGCTGGCCTATCGTGATCCCGGCGCCTTCCAGGCGCTGATCGATCGGATCGTTGACGTGACGGTGGATTATCTGTCCGGCCAGATCGAAGCCGGTGCGCAGGCCATCCAGCTGTTCGACAGTTGGGCCGGCACCTTGTCGCCCGCCCAATTCGAACGTTGGGTGATCGCGCCCAATGCCGCCATCACCGGCAAGCTGATGGTGCGCCACCCGGAAGTGCCGGTCATCGGCTTCCCCAAGGGTGCCGGCGCCAAGCTGGCGGCCTATGCTGCCGAAACCGGTGTGGATGCCGTTGGGCTGGATGAAACCGTGGATCCGGCCTGGGCCGATGCCGCCTTGCCCAAGGGCATGCCGGTGCAGGGCAACCTCGATCCGCTGGCGCTGATCGCCGGTGGCAAGGCGCTGGAAGAGGCGGTGACGCGCATCCGGGCGACGCTGGCCGATCGCCCCCATGTGTTCAACCTGGGCCACGGCATCCTGCAGGACACGCCGATCGCCCATGTCGAACATCTGTTCGATCTGCTCAAGAAGCCGCTCTGATCCATGATCGAATGGGGCACGGGCTGGCTGGGTGACGCCTATCTGTGGATCAAGGCGCTGCATGTCGCCTTCGTGATCTTCTGGATGGCGGGCCTGTTCATGATCCCGCGTTTCCTCGTTTACTGGCACCCGGTGCCGGCCGGCGCCCCCGAAGCGGCGCTGTGGGATGAACGCTGCCGCCGCCTGCGCCGCATCATCCTGTCGCCGGCGATGGTGGTGAGCTGGGTTGCCGGCCTGTCGCTGGGCTTCCATCTCGGCTGGCCGCTGTGGCTGGTGGTGAAGTTCCTGTTCGTGTGTCTGCTCACCTGGTTTCATCACTGGATGATCGGGTTGCACGGCAAGTTTGCTGATGGTCAGCGCCCCGTCACTGAAAAGGGCCTGCGGCTGGCCAACGAAATTCCCTCGCTGGTCACACTGGCCGTGGCCGTGCTGGTGATCGTCAAGCCGTTCTGATGCTGCCGGTGCTTGCCGTGCTGCCGCAACTGAAGGCGGCGCTGGCTGGCAACGCCCCCGTGGCGCTGATCGCACCGCCGGGCGCCGGCAAGACAACCGCGGTCCCGCCGGCGCTGCTGGGGGAAGCCTGGGCGGCGGGCGGCAAGCTGATCCTTCTGTCTCCCCGCCGGATTGCGGCGCGCGCTGCTGCAGAGCGCATGGCTGAAATGTTGGGCGAAGCCGTTGGCCAGACCATCGGTTACCGAACCCGCCTTGACGCGCGGACATCGGCTGCCACGCGGGTTGAAGTCGTCACCGAAGGCATCTTCACCCGCATGGTGATTGCCGATCCGGAATTGCCCGGTGTGGCCGGCGTGCTCTTCGATGAAGTGCATGAGCGCAGCCTGGAAGGCGATTTCGGGCTGGCGCTGGCCTTGGAGGCGCGCGAGGCGCTGCGGCCGGATTTGCGGCTGCTGCTGATGTCGGCCACGCTGGATGGTGCCGCCTTTTCGCAGCTTTTGCCCGATCTGCAGATCGTGGAATCGGCAGGCCGCATGTTCCCGGTGGAGCTGCGGCACATCGGCCGGCGTGCCGAGGAGCGGCTTGAAGATGCAATGGCAAGTGCCATTCGCGGCGCGCTGGAAAGCGAAGAGGGCTCGATACTGGCGTTCCTGCCCGGTGTGGCGGAGATCGAGCGCACCGCCGAACGCCTTGAAGCGCGGCTGCCGGCCGGTGTCGATCTGTTTCGTCTCCATGGCGCCCGCGATGCGGCAGACCAGCACGCCGCCATCGCGCCCGCTGCGCCCGGTCACCGCAAGATCGTGCTGGCAACCAGCATCGCCGAAACCAGCCTCACCATCGATGGGGTGCGCGTGGTTGTGGACAGTGGCCTGGCCCGTCGGCCGCAACGCGATCGCAGCGTGGGCATGACCCGGCTGGTGACGGTGCGGGCCTCGCAATCGGCCGTCACCCAGAGGGCCGGCCGCGCGGGTCGCACCTCACCCGGTGTCGCCATCCGCCTTTGGGAATCGGCGGAAACCGCCGGCCGGCCGCGCTTTGATCCGCCCGAAATGCTGGATGCCGATCTGGCAGGGCTGGTGCTGGATTGCGCCCGCTGGGGCGCGGTCGATCCGGCCGTGATGAAATGGCGTGATCCTCCCCCGCCGGTGGCGGTTGGTGAAGCCCGGTCCCGCCTGCAGGCGCTGAACGCGATCGATGCAGATGGCCGGGTGACCATGCTGGTGCAAGCTGCTGCTCGCGGACAGGGCATGCTGGCAGCGCATATCGCCGTGTTGCTGGGTGAACGTGGACTGGGCGGGCGCAGCGACGATCTGGAGGCGCGTTTGCGGGGCTGGTCACGCGATGGCAGTGGCCGCGCCCAGTCTGCACGCCGGTTGGCGCAGCGCTGGGCCAGGGCAATCGGTGCCCGTGAATCGTCCATGGCGTTCGAGGCGG
>JALOSK010000352.1 GCA_025458465.1 Sandarakinorhabdus sp.
CGCCAACGCCCGCCGGTGCGATCCAACCCGGTGACCTCGGCATTGCCCACCAGCGTGGGGCGCACACCGCCCACGCCGCGCAGAAAGCCCTGGTGCAGGCCGGCAACATCGATGTCGTGACAATCGGGTTCCACCAGGCCCCGCCGCCGCCATTCCGGCCGCAGCATCGCCCCCGTGGGCAGCGCCGCCATGGCCTTTGCATCCAGCCAGCGATAGGCCACACCACCTTCGCGGAATTCCGCTTCGGCGCGTTCCAGCCCGCCGGGATCATCCGGCCCCTCGATCCACAGATCGGGCCGATGCTGCAACAGCGTTGGAAAGCCGTCCGGCGGCGTTCCGAAAAAGCCCCGGCTGGCGCGCGACAATGGCACGATGCCGGGCCCGCCATAGCTTTCCACCCAGAAGGCGGCGGATCGCCCGGTGGTATGATAACCGGGCCGCTCCTCCATCTCCAGCAGCAGGATCTTCAACTGTGGCGCGGCCTCCAGCAGGGCCCAGGCGGTGCTGGCCCCGGCAATGCCGGCGCCCACGATGGCGATATCAAAACTGCTTTGAATCATGAAGCTTGGCCAAGAAACTGGAGAATATGCCTCAACACGTCAGACCGCATGGGTTCGGCTTCACGCAGCAGTTCGTGGCCGGCGCCTGCAAAGGCTTCCAGGCGGGCGCCGGGAATGCGTGCCACCAACCGCCGCGTGGCCACGCTGTCCACCAGCGCATCCCGTTCGGGGATGAGCGCCAGAACCGGCACGCCGATCGCTTCGGGCACACCGGGCGCTACCAGAGCCGCGATGCTGGCAAAGGCATCATCCAGCCAGCCCCAGGTGACCGAGCCCAGCGCCAGCGACGGATATTGGCCGATCCACCAGCTTTCATCGACATAACGCTCCACGCTCGTGGTGAGCCACTCCTGCCGGCGCTCCCCGGGCCGCCCCGGCTGCCATGGTCCGCCGCCCAGCACATAATCGCCGCCCTTGCCGGCCTGCACCTGCCAGCGCGCCACGAGACGAGCCAGCCATGGCCCCAGCGGCTTTGCGGCCAGCCCTGTCATCGGTGACAACAACGCAGCGCGCGCCACGCCCTGCCCGCCAGCCGCAAGGTGGCGCAACAGCAGATGACCGCCCATCGAATGGGCAATCACGGGCAGCGGTGCGCCATCGCCAGCCCAATCGATCAGTTCGGCCAGATCGGCCAGCCAGACATCGAAGCCGGGCGAGGCGCCATGCTGCGGGGTTTGCCCCAGCCGGCGCGAAAGCCCCTGCCCCCGCCAGTCGAAACTGGCCACCCCCCAGCCGTCATCCACCAGATCATGGATGGTTTCGGCATATTTCTCGATGAAATCGGCGCGGCCGCCGGCCAGCAGGATGGTGGGCCGCCCATCACGCGCCGCCCAGCGCAAGGTGCGCACTGGCCAGCCATCGCGCATCGCCCGAAACTCGCGCGCACCGCCATCGGGCAAGGTGCGCCGCCGCAGCAGCGGATCGGTTTGCGGTTGGTGGGCCATCGCCAACGGATAGCCGCAGCCGCAGCCGCTTGCCAGACGTTTGCCGCAGGCGTTAGGCAGGATCATGCACGCTGCCGTGAAATTGCTGACCGGCCTCGCCGCCACCGTTGTGATCGCGCGTGGTGCCACCCTGCACGAAGGCCAGACCATCATGGGGCGATTGGGCTGGGCCGCCCGGCAGGCCCTGCTGGCGCAGGGCGTTGCCGATGGCAGCGTGTCGTTCCGGAGCCCGGGCGGACATGTGGGGCGCATCGCACGCCTGTCCGGCACGGCAGATGCGGCCACGCGCGCCGCAGTCATCGCCCGGCTGAAGCGCAATCCGGCCATTGCCGACGCGCGTTGGGAAGCACGATGAGCTGGCTGTTCGGCGAAATCTGGGCCTGGATCCTGGCCGGCTTTGCCGTCGGGCTGGCCACCGGCTGGTGGATCTGGAAGCGCTGACGCGCGGCGGGGATCAGCCCTTCTTCAGCGCGGCCTGCGCCGCCGCCAGCCGGGCAATCGGCACGCGATAGGGCGAGCACGACACATAATCGAGGCCCAGCCCCTCGCAGAAGCGGATGCTGGCCGGATCGCCGCCATGTTCGCCGCAGATGCCCAGCTTCAGGCCCGGCTTCGCACTGCGCCCGCGTGTCGCGGCCAGTGACACCAGTTCGCCCACGCCATCTTCATCGATGGAGACGAACGGATCCTTGGCGTAAATGCCCTTTTCGACATAGGGGCCCAGGAAACGCGCCGCGTCATCACGGCTGATGCCCAGCGTCGTCTGCGTCAAATCGTTGGTGCCGAAACTGAAGAATTGCGCGTGTTCGGCAATTTCAGCCGCGCGCAGGGCGGCGCGCGGCAGCTCGATCATGGTGCCGTTTCGGCGAACACGGCGGCGGCTTCCGCGTCGATGGCGGCCTTGGTCAGCTCAAGCTCCTTGGCGGTCGCCACCAGCGGCACCATCACTTCGGGCACCACGGCCTCGCCGGTTTCCTTGGCCACCATCACGGCAGCTTCGAAGATGGCGCGGGCCTGCATGGCATAGATTTCAGGATAGGTGATGCCCAGGCGGCAGCCACGATGGCCCAGCATCGGGTTGAATTCGTGCAGCTCGCCGATGCGCCGGCGCACCAG
>JALOSK010000067.1 GCA_025458465.1 Sandarakinorhabdus sp.
ATCAAGAACCCGGTGGAAATCGCCGGCACCACCGCCGCCCATGTCCGCGACGGCGCGGCGCTCACCCGATTCCTGGCCTGGTTCGATGCCGAGGCGCCCAAGGGCGGGCTCGACGAACTGTCCGCCGCCGAACGCCTGCGCCAGTTCCGGGCCGAGAGCAACAGCCTGGAAGATCTGTCATTCGACACCATTTCCGCCGCCGGCCCCAACGCCGCCCTGCCGCATTACCGGGTGAGCGATGAAACCAACCGGCCGATTGCCATGAACAGCATCTATCTGGTCGATTCGGGCGGCCAGTATCGTGATGGCACCACCGATGTGACCCGCACCATGGTGGTGGGCACGCCGACGCCGGAAATGCAGGACCGCTTCACCCGCGTGCTGAAAGGCCATATCGCGCTGTCCCGCGCCATCTTCCCGGCCGGCACGCGCGGCGTGCAGCTGGATGCGCTGGCCCGCCAGCATCTGTGGGCCGCCGGCCTTGATTACAACCACGGCACCGGTCACGGGGTGGGCAGCTATCTTTCGGTGCACGAAGGCCCGCAGCGCATCGCGGCGGCCTGGTCGGCCCAGCCGGGCAATGATGAACCGTTGCAGCCGGGCATGATCCTTTCGAACGAGCCGGGCTATTACAAGACCGGCGAATACGGCATCCGGATCGAGAATCTGGTGCTGGTGGAAGCCCGCCACAGCGACGGCGCCGAACGCGAGATCATGGGCTTCCGCGATCTCACGCTGGCGCCCATCGATCGGCGTCTGGTGGATGTGGCGCTGCTGACGGCGGAGGAGCGGGATTGGTGGAACGCCTATCACGCCCGGGTCGCCGCCGAGATCGGTCCGCTGCTGACCGATGCGGCCGAGCGCGCCTGGCTGGAGCAGGCCTGCGCGCCGCTGTGACACGGTCGACAAGGCCGCTGCGCGTCCCCTGCGTCACCCTTCACCTTCGTTGCCGCGCGCCATCATGCTATCAGCGGCGTGACACACGTTCCGGAGACCTGCCATGATGAAGCCTGTTGCCCTCGCCGCCGCCGCGCTCACCGCGCTGGTGGCTGCCGCGCCTGCCCCGCAAAGCCTGCACCAGTTCACCCTGAAGACCATCGACGGCAAGCCGATGCCGATGGCGCAGTACAAGGGCAAGGTGGTGCTGCTGGTGAACACCGCCTCCATGTGCGGCTTCACCCCCCAGTATGAGGGCCTGCAGTCGCTGCACGACAGCTACAAGGCCAAGGGCTTCACCGTGATCGGCGTGCCGTCCGGCGATTTCGGCGATCAGGAATTCGGCAGCAATGGCGAAGTGAAGCAGTTCTGCGAAAGCAAGTTCGGCATCAAGTTCCCGATGGCCGAAAAGGCTGTGGTCAAGGGCCCGAAGGCCATCCCGCTGTACAAGTGGGCGGCGAACACGCTGGGTGAAGACAAGACCCCGCAGTGGAACTTCCACAAATATCTGATCGGCAAGGATGGCAAGCTGATCGCCGCCTTCGGCACCCGCACCACGCCCACCTCCCCGGAAGTGACGGCAGCGGTGCAGAAGGCGCTGGCCGCAAAGGGCTGATCGGGTCTGGCGCTAATCGGGCCTGGTCGCGTCGCCGGGATGCTGGCTGCGTGCCGGGTCTCCGGCGCAGCCTGTGGGGTGCTGATCCTCAAGTGGATCCGCACGGCCACCCAGCCCCTTGCGCTTCCTCAGGTTCGCACGCAGCGCCGCCGCCAGCCGTTCGGCGCGCGCTGCTGCCTGCTTGTCGGTTTCCTTGGTCATGGCCGGACCTTTAGCCGATTGCCGCCCGGCCTGTCAGCGCTTGACAGTATGACGGCCCTTGGCCATAGGGCCGGGCCTGCCTGGAAACGGGCACAGCGGGGCCGTGCTGCCGTAGCTCAGTGGTAGAGCGCATCCTTGGTAAGGCTGAGGTCGGGAGTTCAATCCTCCCCGGCAGCACCACCGCCCCCTTTCCGGACAAGACGATGTTCGCCGATACCCACTGCATCACCCGCATCGGGGAGGGCCTTATCGCCGCCACCCTGGCTAGGGCGGAGTGGACGCACGCGGCCCATGTCGCCGCCGCAGCGCACATCATCGCTGCGCGCCCGGATCTTGATGCCGAACGCGACATGCCGGGCTTCATCCGCCGTTACAACACGGCCACGGGCAGCGTGAACAGCGACACCGCTGGCTATCACCATTCGATCACGCTGGCCTCGCTGGCGGCGGTGCGTGCCGGCCTCGCGCTGGCCCAGGCATCATCTGCCCCTGGCGACCTGGCAGCGCAGGTGAACGGGTTGCTGGCCGGCATGCTGGGCGACAAGCACTGGCCTGAACGCTTCTGGACGCGCGGAACGCTGTTCTCCGTGCCCGCCCGTCGCAGCTGGGTGGCGCCCGATCGCGCTGCTCTGCCGTTCATGGTTCGGGCAGGCTGACAAGCGCGTCTGCCTGCCCTAAAGCCCCTGACATCACAGGGGAGACCAGAATGAAACCGCTCATCACCGCATTGCTGCTCGGCATGGCTGCCACCGGGGCCACAACCGTGTTCGCGCAAGACTATCAGCGGCCCGGCGTGCCGTCCTTGCGTGATCGTGTGGCAGCGCAGGACAGGCTGGTGAAGGCGCGGCTGGACACGGTGGTGCCGAAGATCATGCGCGAGGTGGGGGTGGACATGTGGGTCCTCGTCGCCAGCGAGTATAATGAAGATCCGGTGGTGAAGGCGATGCTGCCCGCCACCTGGGCCTCGGCACGGCGGCGCATGGTGCTGATCTTCTTCGATCGCGGCCCGGAAAAGGGGGTCGAGCGGCTGGCCATTGCCCGCTATCCGGTGGGCGATCTGTTCCCCTCGGTGTGGAACCCCGAACAGCAGCCGGAACAATGGGCGCGCGTCGCCCAGGTGATTGCCGAACGCAATCCAAAGCGCATCGCCGTCAACATCAGCCGGGATTTCGCGCTGGCCGATGGCCTCGCCACCGGTGAACATCGTCAGCTCGTCACCGCGCTGGGCCCGATGGCCAGCCGGCTGGAAAGCCACGACCGGCTGGCGCTGGGCGTTCTGGAAACCCGCACGCCCCAGGACATGGACGTGTATCAGGGCATCATGCGCGTCGCCCATGCGCTGATCCCCGAAGGCCTGTCCGAAAAGGTGATCACGCCGGGTGTGACCACCACGCAGGACGTGGTGTGGTGGTATCGTGAACGGCTGGCCGATCTGCGGCAGGACGCCTGGTGCCAGCCTTCGGTGACCATCCAGCGTGCCAACGGGCCCCAAGGTCCTTTGGGCATCAAGCCCGGCACCCAGACTTTGCCGGAAAACAACGTGATCATGCCCGGCGATCTGCTGCACGTGGATTTCTGCGCCGGCATGCTGGGCCTGAAGACCGACACGCAGCAACTGGCCTATGTGCTGAAGCCCGGCGAAACCGACGCACCGGCCGGGCTGAAGGCCGGCATGGCCGCCGCCAACAAGGTGCAGGATGCGCTGATTGCCAGCTTCCGAACCGGATTGACCGGCAACGAGGTGCTGATGGCGGCGCGCGAGAAGGCGATTGCCGCCGGTACCAACCCCATCATCTACACCCACTCGATCGGCCTGCACGGCCACGGCGCCGGGCCGTGGATCGGCAGCTGGGAAAACCAGAACCCGATCTCCGGCCGCGGCGATTATCGCATCTATCCCGACACCGCCTGGTCCATCGAGCTGGCGGCGCTGGCAAAGGTGCCGGAATGGGGCGGCGCAGAGGTGCGCTTCCCGCTGGAGGTGGACGGCTTCTGGAACGGCAGCAGCTTCCGCTGGATCGACGGCCGTCAGACCCAGCTGATGCTGATCCCGCGCGCGCCGAAATAGGATCGAGGCCCGGCAAATCGGATTTGCCGGGCCTCGTCTCCCTTGGTCACTTGCCCGGCGGCAGGTTCAGCCACTGCTGCCGGATCAGCGACACCGGGATCATGCCGAAGCCGCCCAGCCGGTCATAGAAGCCCTTGACCGTGAAGCGGTCGCCGGACAGGCCGGCGCGTTCCTGTTCGGCCAGTTCGGCAAACAATTGTTCGATCTGCGCCTTGCCGGTGATGTAGCTGGGACCATAGCCCGGTTGGCGCAGATAGAGCGACTGTTCAAAGCCGAGCAGCGGCAGATCCGGGCTCATCCAGCCATTGGGCGTGCGGTTCACCTGCATCGCCATCGCCGCCTTCAGGTCGATCATGTTGGCCTGGGCATAGAGCGAGGCCAGACCGCGGGCGGCGCGCTGGGCCTGCATGATCCACACCACTTCCCGGCTGCGCGGTTCCTTGTCGAACAGGCCGGCATCCAGCATCATGGCTTCCATGGCGGTGGCGTTGCCTTCCGCCCGGCTTACCCACACATTGTAGAGCAACGGGCCGCGGCGGACCGGCGAGGGATGCGGGCGGGCCTGCATCTCGGCCAGATCCCACCAGTGATAGAAGTGCGCGAACAGGCTGTTGGGCGCGCGCCCCTGCGCGATGGCGAAGAAGTTCTGCTGTTCGGGCGGCAGCCATTTGCCGATCCGCTTCACCAGTTCCGGCTTCATCCACGGCTGGATGGTGGCAACGCCGGTTTCATCCATGAAACGGATGAAATGATCGATGTCGGCCATGCTCTTGGCGTCCCACTCGGCCTGATTGGTCGGGCTGGTCAGGGCCGGCAGGGCCTTGTGGTGATTTTCTTCCAGCCGCAGGCCGGCATGGGCACGTTCCAGTTCGCGCTTCAGGATCGCCACCTCGTCCGACCAGGTGTAGGGCGAAAGCTGGACGTGCTTCAGATACCAGTTGTAGGCCTCCACCCCAACGCCCGAAGGCCCGGTCTTCTTCGGCGCTTCGGCCTTCACCCAGGCGATGAATTCCTCGGTGGCGGCCAGCGCGGCGGCGGTGGCGCGCATCGCATCACGATGGCCCTTCACCTTGCCCTGCAGGTCGCGCAGCGCATCGGCCTGTTCGCCCAGCGTGATGATGCTGGCGTTCCACAGATCGGCCGCGTTGCCGTTCAGATTGCCGCGCGCCTGGCGCAGCAACGCCGGAATATGGCCCAGTTCGCCGGCCAGCCTGGCCGCATCCGCCTTGGACAGCGGGAAGCGATACTGCCACACTTCGATCGGGGCGATGTGCACGGGGCCTTCGTGGGCCGGCGTGTCGCTCTGGGCGCTCCAGATGGAGACATACCAGGCCGGATCACGTTCCCAGGGCTTGGCCATTTCCAGATCGAACTTCAGGCCGTTCATCTCGGCGCGCACCAGCTGCCAGTCCACCTTGTCGGCCACCGCCCAGCCAGCCGTGTCGATGGCCGCCAGCCGCGCTTCGAAGGCCTTCAGCCCCTGGGCCCGCACCGCGTTGCCGGCCGGCGTGTAATCCGGCACGCCATCGGCAGGCCGGGCATCATGGAAGCGCCGCCAATCGGCGAACAGCGCGTGCAGATCGGCCGGCGTGGCGGCGACCGCGGGCGTCAGCGCCACCAGCAGCATCGAAAGCAACTGGGCAATATGGGTCAGAAGGCGGGCCATTGGTCACTCCCCGAAACGGCACAGGCCGCTTTCATGGCATAATTTGTGCGCACCGCAAACCATCGTTCGCAGGCCGGCGGAAATTCAGAAGCGCGTGGAAATCCCGGCATAGGCCACCAGATCGGGCGTGGCCTGATTGAGGCCGATATTGGCGCCAACATCCAGCTGCAGGGCAGGACGCGGCAGCCACGCCAGCGAGACATCATAACTGTATTGCCGCACCGTGCCCGACGGATCGAAATTCTGGCTGGTCCAGATTTCGTTGTAGAGGGTGAACGGGCCGAGTTGCTTGGCAAGGTTGACAAGGCCGGTGATGCCCATGTGACGGCCACTGCCATCAACATCGGCCAGCACATCAAGCTGCGGACCCAGCGTCACCGTCCAGCCGCCGGGCGCGCTGATGTTGATCGGCATGGCCAATCCGCCTTCCAACTTCCCGCTTCCGCTGCCAACCACGCTGCCGCCTGTGCCGGGGTGCGCTTGTTGTCGGGCCGATCGGCCTGCCAGTTGGCCTGCCGCATCAGGCCCGCCCCGATGCGGCCCTCATAGCGCGCCAGCCGCCGCGCCAGGGCATCCCGGCCCGGCGCCACCAGCAGCAGCGCATCATAGGCCGGCAGCGCGGCGCGATCATCGGCCAGCAGGACAACATCGGCATCCGCCAGCGCGCCATCACTGCTGTAGGCGGTGATCACATCGGAACTGCCATCCTTCAGCGCCGCCATCATCAGCACCGGCGTATAGGCGCGCGCACCGGCAAAGCGCAGGCCATAGGCAGCCTGCAAGGCCGCCCATTCGGCACGGGACTGGAATTCCAGATCGGTGGCCAACCGCAGCTGCGGCGCCACGGCGGCCAGATCGCTGATCGTGCGCACGCCCAGCTTCTGCGCATCCGCCCGCCGCATTGCCAGCGCATAGGCGTTTTCAAAGCCCAGCCGCGCCGCGACGATGACGCCGTATCGGGCCTTCAGTTCCCGCTTCAGCACCGGCAGCATGGAACCGCGCGGCACCACATCACGGTGGCCCAGCGCCTGTGTCCACAGTGTGCCGGTGTAATCGATGCCGATATCGATGCCGCCGGCGGCCAGACTTTGAAAGGCAATGCCCGATCCCAGGCCAGATCGCACCTCCACCGGTTGGCCGGCGGCCCGCAGATCGGCGGCGATCAGTTCCGCCAATATATATTGTTCCGAAAAGGTCTTGGTGCCGATCACCACCGGCGCTGTGGCGGCAGCGGGCCGGCTGTGCCACCACCATCCGGCCACGCCTGCCCCCAGCGCCGCCAGCATTGCCAGCCCGGCCAGGGCCGGTGGCCAGCGCCGCCTTGCGATGCCGGCCTCACACAGGCCCAACGCGGCATCGACCACCAGGGCCAGCGCCGCTGCCGCAATGCAGCCCAGCAGAACCTGCCGCCAATCCTGCAACTGCAGGCCGGCAAAGATCAGATCGCCCAGGCTGGGCTGCCCCACCATCGTGGCCAAGGTGGCGGCGCCGATCGTCCACACGGCGGCCGTGCGCAGGCCGCCCATCACCACCGGCGCGGCCAGTGAAAGCTCGACATGGAACAACCGCTGCGATGGCGTCATCCCGATGGCGCGGGCAGCCTCGCGCACGCCATCGGGGATGGCCGCCAGGCCGCCGGCGCCACCGCGCAGCAACGGCAGCAGCGCATAGAGCGCCAGGGCCAGCAGCGACGGCAGCAGCCCCAGCGATGGCACCGGCAGGCCCGTGGCCGTGCGCAACAGCACCAGCAGGGGGAAGAACAGCGCCAGCAGGGCCAGCGCCGGCACTGTCTGCACCACGCTGGCCAGCCCCATCACGGCGCGCCGCAGCAGGGGCCGCCCCGGCATCAGCAGCACCAGCGGCGCTGCCACCACCAGCGCCAGCGCCAGCGCCGCCGCACTGATGGCAAGATGCGCGGCGAGAGCAGCGGGCAAGCTGGCCAGCGCGGCAGTCATGCCGGGCGCGCGCCGAGGCTGGCAAGCGCGCGCGCCTGTGCCAGCGGTTGATCGATCAGGGCCCTTGCCGCCGGATGCGGATCAGCGGCCACCAGCGCGGGCGGGCCGGCCGCCACGATGCGCCCGCCATCCAGCACCAGCAGCAGATCGGCCCTGAGCAGCGCGTCGGCGACATCGTGCGTCACCATCAGCGTGGTGAGGCCTTCGGCCCGGTGCAACGCCTCCAGCCGATCGGCCAGCGCGCTGCGGGTTTCGGGATCGAGCGCGCCGAACGGTTCGTCCAGCAGCAGCAGGCGGGGGCCAGCGGCCAGCGCCCGCGCCAGCCCCACGCGGCTGGCCTGCCCGCCCGACAGTTCGCCGGGAAAGCGCTGGGCCAGCCGTTCGGGCAGGTCCAGCATCGCCATCAGTTCAGCGGCGCGCGCCATGCGCCGTGCCTTGGGCCAGCCCAGCAGCCAGGGCACGGCGGCGATATTGTCGGCCACGGTCCAGTGCGGGAACAGGCCGCCGCCCTGCACGGCATGGCCGATACCGCGCCGCACCGACACCGGATCGGCAGCGGCGATATCGGCGCCAAACAGGCGGATGCGGCCGGCATCCGGCATCACCAGCCGGTTCACCAGCCTGAGGAGGCTGGTCTTGCCGGCGCCCGACGCGCCCAGCAGGGCGACAAGACTGCCGGCGGGAACATCAAGATCGATGCCCCGCAGCACCGGCACGCCGCCCAACGCCAGCGAAATGCCGGACAGGCTGAGGGCGGGCGGCGCGGGCGACACCCTCTGGTTCTGGCACAGGCCGGGCCTGCACCAAACCCCCCGCCTGGCGGTCGCATCTGCGTCAAATGGCGGTTGTCATGCCGTCTTCACTGGCCTCTGCCGCCAAGGCGGGCTAGGGAACCCGCCATGCCTCGCCTGTTGCTGCCCTTCGCGTCGCTGGCCTGCGGCGCTGTCGCCGCCCTTGGTTTCGCACCGCTCGATCTCTGGCCGCTCAGCCTGCTGGCGGTCGCCGGCCTGCTGTGGCTGGTGGCGGGCGCCCGCAATGGCTGGACCGCAGCGGGTCACGGCTGGCTGTTCGGCACCGCGATGTTTGCCGTGTCACTGAACTGGATCGCGACGGCCTTTACCTATCAATCGAAGATGGATCCGGCGCTGGGCTGGGCTGCGGTGCTGGGCCTTGCCGCCTATCTGGCCTTGTTCGTGGCGGTGCCGGCCGGCGTGGCCGCGGCGCTGGGGCGCACGCCGCTGGCGCGCACGCTGGCGCTGGCGGCGCTGTGGGTGCCGGCCGAATGGCTGCGCGGCGTTGCGCTCACCGGCTTTGCGTGGAATCCGATGGGGGCCATCTGGCTGCCCGTGCCGGGCATGGCGCAACTGGCCGCCGTGGTTGGTGCCATTGGCCTGTCCTTCGTCACGCTGCTGTGTGCGGCCGCCCTGCTGTGGTTGCTGGCCGGTGCCCGCTTTGCAACTGGTCGGGGCGGACGCCTTGCCGGCGCGGTGGTGCTGGCCGCCGCCGGTATCGCGGGGCTTGCCGGCAATGCCCGCATCCAGCCGGCCGAGGTCGCCAGCGCCACGCTGGTGGTGGTGCAATCGGGCATCGGCCAGGACGTGCGCTATGATCCCGACGCG
>JALOSK010000353.1 GCA_025458465.1 Sandarakinorhabdus sp.
TTGCAGGGCCAGGTGGCACGCCGGCTGCCGGCTGAAGATGCGGTACAACTGGGCGTAACAATGTGGCTGGCGACCAAGCCGGCCGAGAAAGTGGAGCCATGAATCTCACGCTCAATCAGATGGCCGAGGCCGCTCGCGCCCTGAACCGCCCGTTGTTTGCCGATCTGCCGGGCGATCTGGCGGTGAGCTTCGAGTTTTTCCCGCCGAAGACGCCCGCCATGCAGGAGACGCTGTGGCAGGCGGTGGAAACGCTGGTGCCGCTCGCGCCGCGGTTCTTCTCGGTCACCTATGGCGCCGGCGGCTCGACGCGTGAACGCACCCACGCCACGGTCGCGCGGATCGCGAAGGAAACGCCGGTGCCCGCCGCCGCGCATCTGACCTGCGTGAATGCGACCGCCGACGAACTGGATGCCATTGCCGATGACTATTGGGCGGCCGGGGTTCGCCATATCGTGGCGCTGCGCGGCGATCCGCCGGGTGGGGAGACGCGCTTTCAGCCGGTACCGGGCGGCCATGCCAGTGCTGCCGAACTGGTCGCGGCCCTGAAGCGCCGCCATGATTTCGAGATTTCGGTGAGCTGCTATCCCGAAACCCACCCCGAAGCCGGCAGCCTGGCGGCCGATCTGGATGCGCTGAAGGCCCGTGAGCAATTTTGCCAATCTGAAGAAGATGGCGGTGAGCTGCGGCACCCATCTGCCGGAGTGGATGGGGCGGTTGTTCGAGGGGCTGGACGACAAGCCCGCCGCCCGCCAGCTGGTTGCTGCCACGGTTGCCGCCGAAATGTCGCGCCGGCTCTATGCCGGCGGCGTGCGCCACTTCCATTTCTACACGTTGAATCGGGCCGAACTGTCCTACGCCATCTGCCATCTGCTGGGCGTGCGGCCGGTGCAGGAGATCGCCGCATGACCGCCGCCGAACAGCTTCGCGCTGCTGCCGCCACGTCCATCATCGTCAAGGATGGTCCCTATGGCACCGCCATCCAGGCGCTGGGCCTGACGGCGGCCGATTATGCCGGCAGCATGGCCACCAACACGTTCAACGCCAACCGTATCAGCCAGGCCGATTACGGCATGGAAGAGCGGGTGCGCGAGATCAACCTGGCGGCCGCGCGCATCATGCGCGCGTGCGTGGATGCGGCGATTGCCGCCGATGGCGTCCAGCGCTGGGTGGCGGGTTCGCTGGGGCCAACCAACAAGACGCTGTCGCTGTCCCCGCGCGTGTCTGACCCCGGTTATCGTGAAGTGACCTTCGATGGCGTGAAGGACGTCTATCGCGAGCAGATCGACGCGCTGCTGGAAGGCGGGGTGGACTTCATCCTGATCGAGACGGTGTTCGACACGCTGAACGCCAAGGCCGCCGCCTTTGCCGCCGCCGAAGCCGGCGACGCGCTGGGCCGCGAGGTGCCGGTGATGCTGTCGATGACGCTCACCGACCTTTCTGGGCGCAACCTGTCGGGGCAAACGGTGGAGGCCTTCTGGCACTCGATCCGCCATGTGAAGCCGGTCGCGGTGGGGCTGAACTGCTCCTTCGGTGCCACCGAACTGCGCCCGCACGTGCAGGCGCTGGCCAAGGTCGCCGATACGCTGATCATGACCTATCCCAACGCCGGCCTGCCCAATGATCTGGGCGCCTATGACGAGCAGCCGGAAACGACGGCGGGCTTCATCCGTGGCTGGGCCGATGAGGGCCTGGTCAACATCGTTGGCGGCTGCTGCGGCAACACGCCGGAGCATATCGCCGCCATGGCCCGACAGGTCGCCGGCCTGCCGGCACGCATCATCCCCCATCCGGAGCCGGCGCTGCGCCTGTCCGGCCTTGAAGCCCACAGGTTTGCCGCGTGAGCATTGATTCCCTCTCCCCCGGCGCCTCCGGCGCCACCCCCTCTCCCATGGCGGGAGAGGGGCGGGCCAATTTCATCAACATCGGTGAGCGCACCAACGTCACCGGTTCGGCCGCCTTCAAGAAGCTGATCCTGAACGGTGATTACACGGCGGCCGTGGAGGTCGCGCGCCAGCAGGTGGAGAACGGCGCCCAGATCATCGACGTCAACATGGACGAAGGCCTGCTCGACAGCGAAGCGGCCATGGTCACCTATCTCAACCTGATCGCCGCCGAGCCCGATATCGCCCGCGTTCCGGTGATGGTGGATTCGTCGAAATGGAGCGTGATCGAGGCCGGGCTGAAGTGCCTTGCCGGCAAGGGCATCGTCAATTCGATCAGCATGAAGGAAGGCGAAGCGCCGTTCCTTGAACAGGCGAAGAAGTGCCTGCGCTACGGCGCTGCCGTGGTGGTGATGGCGTTCGACGAAGTGGGCCAGGCCGACACCGCGCAGCGCAAGGTGGAAATCTGTGAGCGCGCCTACAAACTGCTGACCGGCATCGGCTTTCCGCCGGAAGATATCATCTTCGATCCCAACATCTTCGCCGTCGCAACGGGGATCGAGGAGCACAACAATTACGGTGTCGACTTCATCGAGGCCACCCGCGAGATCAGGAAGCGCTGTCCGCACGCCCATATCTCGGGCGGCGTCTCCAATCTGTCGTTCAGCTTTCGCGGCAATGAACCGGTGCGCCGGGCCATGCACTCGGTGTTCCTCTATCACGCCATCGCCGCCGGCATGGACATGGGCATCGTCAACGCCGGGCAGCTTGACGTGTATGACGCCATTGACCCGGAATTGCGCGAACTGTGCGAGGACGTGGTGCTCAACCGCCGCGCCGATGCGACCGATCGCCTGCTCGCCGTGGCGGACAAGTTCAAGGGCGGCCCACAGAAGGCTGCTGACCCGGCCGCCGAGGAATGGCGTTCATGGCCGGTCGAAAAGCGGCTGGAGCACGCGTTGGTCAAGGGCATGGACGCCTTTGTGGAGGCGGACACGGAGGAAGCCCGTCTCACCGTCACCCGCCCGATCGAGGTCATTGAGGGCCCGCTGATGGCCGGCATGAACGTGGTGGGCGATCTGTTCGGCAGCGGCAAGATGTTCCTGCCGCAGGTGGTGAAATCTGCCCGCGTCATGAAGAAGGCGGTGGCACATCTGCTGCCCTACATCGAGGCGGAGAAGACCGAAGGCACATCGAGCAAGGGCCGCATCATCATGGCGACCGTGAAGGGCGACGTGCATGATATCGGCAAGAACATCGTTGGCGTTGT
>JALOSK010000354.1 GCA_025458465.1 Sandarakinorhabdus sp.
GTGTTGCCCGTCACATGCACACCGTCCCGCACGCCTTCGCCCGCCAGCGCCGCCGCCGCTGTTGCAGTGGGCGCAAAATGCAGATCAGCCAGTTGCGCGACCAGCTTGCGGTGCATTTCCTCGGGATGGGGGTGTGCCGTGCCGGTGCGCAAGCCGGCCTCGACATGCGCCAGCCGGGTGCCGGCGTAGCGCGCGGCCAGTGCGCCAGCCAGGGTGGAGCTGGTATCACCCTGCACCACCACCAACTGCGGCCTCACCTGACGCATCAGATCTGTCAGCACCGGCACCAGTGCTGCCACCTGCATTTCGGGCGCGCCAGCCATCACCCCCAGATCATGATCGGCAGCAAGGCCAAAGCCGGCCAGCGCGTCCCCGAACAGTTCCCGATGCTGCCCCGTCGCCACCAGCATGGCCGCCGCGCCCCGCCCCCGCACGGCCAGTACCAGCGGCGCCAGCTTCACCGCCTCGGGCCGCGTGCCGGCGATGAACAGGATGGGAGATGTCGATTGATCAGCCATGCAGCTTCGCCCCCGCGAATGGACTGACCCTGCTGAATTCATGGCGCAATCCGGCCGCAGATGCAAATGCTGACCGTCAAGATTTTTATATTTATAAAATAGAACAATATGTCTCATTAATTCTATTTTACGCAGATATTCCCTTCTGCCATTGCGCCGCAGCCTCAAGCCGGAAGGGTGATCTGCGATGCCGCAGCCAGTGACGTTTCCCACCCATGTGCGCCGTGACGCGGCCCGCGGCCTGCTGTGCCTGTGCCTGGCCGCCAGCACGCCGGCCATGGCGAGCGACGAGGCCTTCGAACTGTGGCTTGCCCCGTCGATCCGCGCGCCGCTGGATGACAACACCGGGGTGCGGCTGGAAACGGCGCAGCGGTTGCGCAACAGCAATGATGGCCGGCCTGATACCTATTTCGCCCGCCTGTGGGCCAGCCAGCAGATTTCCCGGCATGTCGCCGTTGAAGGCGCCATCGAACGCCGCGTGAACGATGGCGGCCGCGACGAGACGCGACTGCTGCAGCAGGTGGTGGCCGAGCACGGTATCTTCCGCAACCGCCTGCGGCTTGAACAGCGCTTCATCGATGGCAGCGCCCAGACCGGCTGGCGCCTGCGCCCCGAAGTTGGCGTGCGCATCGATCTGGGCCGGGACGCCAAATGGTTCTTCCGTGCCGATGCGGAGTTCTTCTTCACGCTGCAGGCAACGGCGCCCGGCGGGCAGACCGGCTTTACCGAACAGCGCAGCCAGGCCGGCATCGGCCACCGCTTCACCCCCCATGTCAGCGCCAGCCTCAGTTACAAGCGGGTGCAGGCGATCCGGCCTGGCCGGGCCGACGTGGTGGGCCATATCCCGATGATCCATATGGACTATCGTTTCTGACCTTTGAGAGTCATGACGCATCTTGCGGGTTCGAGCCTCTCGCTCGCCCCTCTTGCCCTGCCCTGCTCCCACCGCTAACCCGCCACGGTGACCATCAAAACGCCCCTCGTCATCGCCGTCGACGGCCCGGCCGCCAGTGGCAAGGGCACCATCGCCAAGGCGCTGGCCCGGCATTATGGCCTGCCGCACATGGATACTGGCAAACTGTATCGCGCCTGCGGGCTGGCGGTGCGGCTGGCGGGGCATGATCCCTATGATGCCGAGGCGGCGGCCGACGCGGCGAAGGCCATTGATGCGACGCTGCTGGACGATCCCGATCTGATGAACAGCCTGAACAGCGATTATGCCTCCATCGTCTCCAGTCATCCGGCGGTACGCGCCGCACTGTTCGAAACGCAGCGCGCCTTTGCGCAGCAACCCGGCGGGGCGGTGCTGGATGGACGCGATATCGGCACGGTGATCGCGCCCGACGCACTTGCCAAGCTGTTCGTGACAGCCAGCCCCGAGGTGCGGGCCCAGCGCCGCCATGCCGAACTGGCCGGGCGCGCCAGGGAAACCGGGGGCGCCGATCAGACCCTGGCCGACGTGATGGCCGATATCGCGGCGCGCGATGCCCGCGATTCGGGGCGCTCGGCCGCGCCACTGGTGCGCGCACCCGATGCTGCCTTGCTTGATACCAGCGATCTGGGTATACGCGCGGCCGTCGATGCGGCGATTGCCCTGGTTGAAAGGGCAAGGCAGCACGGCGGCCGGTAACTGGCAAGAGTTGCCCGGCAGGCCTGCCCTGCCCGGGCGTTTTGCTTTTTCCCGGCATCCAAAGGAGCGGCTGGCATGGTGCCACCGCGACGGCGATGAACGGCGGGCAATGGTGCCTTGCCGAGGGGTTTCGTGGGATCGGGTCGATGTTCGGCCCCGCCTTGCCCGCGCCGGCCCCACAGGTGTTTGAAGATATATGGCCACTTCTGCCCAGCCGACGCGCGATGATTTCGCGGCGCTGCTTGATGCCACGCTTGGCAAGGATCAGGGTTTTGAAGGCCGCGTCGTGCGCGGCGTTGTCACCCGTCTCGAAAATGAATTTGCCGTCATCGATGTCGGCCTGAAGAGCGAAGGCCGCGTGCCGCTGCGCGAGTTCGCCGATCTGACCGGCAAGGTCGATCTGGAAGTCGGCTCGGAAGTGGAAGTGTTCGTCGATCGCGTGGAAAACGCGCAGGGCGAAGCCATGCTGAGCCGCGACCGCGCCCGCCGCGAAGCCAGCTGGGATGCGCTGGAAACCAAGTTCGCCGCCGGTGAGCGAGTTGAAGGCGTGATCTTCGGCCGCGTGAAGGGTGGCTTCACCGTGGATCTGGGCGGCGCCGTGGCGTTCCTGCCGGGTTCGCAGGTTGATATCCGCCCGGTGCGCGATGTCACCCCGCTGATGAACCTGCCGCAGCCTTTCCAGGTGCTGAAGATGGACCGCAAGCGCGGCAACATCGTGGTCTCGCGCCGTTCCATCCTGGAAGAATCGCGCGCCGAAGCCCGTTCGGGCCTGATCAGCAGCCTG
>JALOSK010000068.1 GCA_025458465.1 Sandarakinorhabdus sp.
GAACTGGCGCTCGATCTGCTGTTCCAGGAAGCCTATGAAATCGCCTGGCAGCAGCAGTTGCTGGCCAAGCTGTCGGGGGATGAGGCGGCGCCGCAGCCGTTCAGCCTGCCGCGCGTTTCCACGCGCAAGCCGCTGCAGGCCGCCTTCTGCATCGACGTGCGCTCCGAAGTCTATCGCCGCGCGCTGGAACAGGTGGTGCCGGGCGGCGAGACGTTGGGCTTCGCCGGCTTCTTCGGTTACCCGATCGAATATATTCCCATCGGCCGCGAAACCGGCGGCGCGCAGTGCCCGGTGCTGCTCACCCCGGCCTTCACCATCACGGAAATGGTGAACGGCGCCTCTGCCGACGAGGAGACCGAGGCGCTGGGCCTGCGCATCCTGCGCCGCCGTGCTGCCAAGGCGTGGAAAAGCTTCAAGCAATCAGCCGTCTCCAGCTTCACCTATGTCGAAGCGATGGGCCTGGCCTTCGCGCCCAAGCTGGTCGGCGATGCCCTGGGCCTCACCCGCACCGTGGCCGATCCGGGCACCGATGGGCTTGATCGCGACGTGATCGGCCGGCTGGGCCCACGGCTGGAACCGCGCGTGGTGGGCGGCCGCATGACCGGCCTGAATGCACAACAGAGGCTCACGCAGGCCGAAGCCGTGCTGCGCGGCATGAGCCTGACGAAGGATTTCGCGCGGCTGATCCTGCTCGCCGGGCACGGCAGCACCACGGCCAACAATCCGCACGCCTCCGGCCTTGATTGCGGTGCCTGCGGCGGCCACACCGGGGAGGCCAATGCAAGGCTGGCAGCCGATATCCTGAACGATCCGGCCGTGCGCATCGGCCTGCGTTCCAAGGGCATCAACGTGCCGGATGACAGCTGGTTCCTGGGCGCGCTGCACGATACCACCACCGATGCCATCACCATCTTCGATTCCGATCGGGTGCCGCCGGCGCTGCGCGGCGAACTGGCCGAACTGGATGGCTGGCTGGACCGCGCCTCGGCACTGGCGCGGCGGGAACGGGCGCGCTTCCTGGATCTGGATGCCCCGGATGGCGATATCGACACGCAGATCGAACGCCGCAGCCGGGATTGGGCACAGGTGCGCCCCGAATGGGGCCTCGCCGGCAATGGCGCCTTCATCGCCGCGCCGCGCGCCCGCACCGCCGGCATCGATCTGGGCGGCCGCAGCTTCCTGCACAATTATGATTGGCAGCAGGATGAAGGCTTCGGCGTGCTGAAGCTGATCATGACGGCGCCGATGGTCGTCGCCTCGTGGATCAACCTGCAATATTATGGTTCGGTGGTGAACAACCGCGTGTGGGGTGCCGGCAACAAGGTGCTGCACAACGTGGTGGGCACGCTGGGCGTTCTGGAAGGCAATGGCGGCGATCTGAAAACCGGCCTGGCCTGGCAATCGGTGCATGATGGCAGGCGCTTCCTGCACGAACCGCTGCGCCTGAACGTGTTCATCGAGGCGCCGCTGGAGGCGATGAGCGCCATCATCCTGGAAAGCCAGACGGTGCGCGAGCTGGTGGACAACCAGTGGCTGCACCTGTGGGCCATCGACGAGACCGGCCGTGTCTCCCATCGCTACCACCGCGACGGGGAATGGACGGCGCTGTGAACCGCGGCGGCTGATGCGCGATGCAGTGGCTTGGCAGCGCGGCCAAGCTGCTGCATCGTGGCAGCATGACAGCCCCTGATCCACACGCCGCCAATGATGCCGGTCGCTGGTTCCGCCGCACGCTGGCGGTGATGGCCGGCCTCGCGCTGGCGCTGGCCATCTGGCAGCTGCAGCAACTGGTGCTGGTGCTGTTCGCCAGCGCGCTGGTTGGCCTGATGCTCAGTGATTTCACCCACCTGCTGCAACGCCGCCTGCACCTGCCGTTCGCACTGGCGCTGGCGGCGGCGGTGATCGTGCCGCTGATCGTGCTGGTCATCATCTTCGGCCTGTTCGGGCAGATGATGGTGGAACAGTTCATGATGTTGGCGGATCGCTTCTCGGCCGCGCTGAAAACCGTGCAGGATTGGGCGCGCACCACGCCCATCGGTCGAGACATCCTCAGCCAGATCGACCAGCTGGCCCCCAGCATGGATCAGATTGCCGGCATCGCGCAGGGCGCGCTGGCCAATGTTGGTTCTGCGGTGACGGGCGTTGCCGTCGTGCTGGTTGCCGCGCTGTATCTCGCCGCCCAGCCGCGCCTGTATATCGATGGGCTGATCGCGTTGCTGCCGCCGTCTCGCCAGTCCCGCGCGGCCGAAACGGTGGCGGCGGCGCGCGCGGCGCTTACGGCGTGGCTGAAGGGGCAGGCCATCGGCATGGCGTTCGTGGCCGTTGGCACCTCGGCCGGCCTGTGGCTGGTGGGCCTGCCCTCGCCATTGGCCATCGGGCTGGTGGCCGGCCTGTGCGAATTCGTGCCCTATCTGGGGGTGGTGCTGGTGTCCGTGCCCACCGTCATCCTCGGCTTTGGCCAGAGCGTTGAAACCGGCATCTTCACCATCATCACGCTGGTGGTGGTGCAGCAGTTGCAGGGCAACGTGGTGATGCCGATCGCGCAGAGCAGGTTTGGCGACCTGCCGCCAGTGCTCACCATCTTCAGCCTGATTGCCGCCGGCACGTTGCTGGGGCCGCTGGGCGTCATCCTGGCCGTGCCGCTCACGGTTGTGGGCATGGCCCTGCTCAAGCAGCGCCTGTTGCAACAGGGGCGCACCTCGCCGCTGTTCGGGCCAACATCGGGCGGCTGAAGCCCGGCTGGCCGCTTGCACGGCGCGCCGGGGCGTGTATCAGCCGGCTTCCTGCCAACCCTCACCGCAACCGGGAATCATGCCCCCGCACCCCGCCTTCCTGCTGGTCGATCGTGCCACCGTGCTGTTCTGCGGCGTGGCCGCCGGCATCGCCATCGGGCTGGCCTTTGCGCCGCAACTGCAGGCGCTGCTGGACGATGCGCCGCCGCCGGTTGTCGCGGACACGGTGACAGGGCCGGCGGCAGGGCAGGTGGCAGGGGCGGGGGCAGAGGCCGCACCGGCGGCACGCCCGGCCAGCAACGCAAGGCCCCTGCCGGCCACGCTGCCATCCGGCTTGCAGCGCGCTGTGGCGGAAGGCCGGCCGTTCCGCATCGGCGTGTTCGGCGACAGTTTCGGCGATGGCCTGTGGGCGGCGCTCTACAATCAATTGCCGCGCAAGCAAGCCTTCCAGGTGCTGCGTTATTCGCAGCAGGCCACCGGCTTCACCCGCTATCGCCAGACCAATCTGGAAGATCGGCTGGCCGAACAACTGGCCGAAGGCCCGGTGGACGTGGCGGTGATCAGCTTCGGCGCCAACGACACGCAGGGCGTCTGGGCCGATGGCAAGGCGCATGCGCTGCTGTCGCCCGGCTGGCAGGCCGCCGTGGGCGCGCGCGTTGCCCGTTATGTGCAGATGCTGCAGGCGCAAGGCGCCAGCGTGGTGTGGATCGGCCTGCCGGTGATGCGCGAGGCGCGTTACGATGCGCAGATTGCCGGCATGAACCGGTTCTTTGCCGCGCAGATGGCCCGGCTTGGCGTGCCGTTCATCGACACGCGGGCGCTGGCGGTGGATGAACGGGGCCGTTATGCCTCCCACCTCATCGATCAGGCCACGGGGGAACCGTTTCTGGCCCGCGCCGGGGACGGTATCCACATGAGCGGGCGCGGCTACCGCCTGCTCACCGGTGCCTTGGCCACGCAGTTGCGCGACTTCGCCGCCACCGCGCGCGGCGGCCAGGCCGTGCCGGACGCGCTGGTGCCGCCGCCTGCCCGGCTGCCGCCCCCCGTGCCGCCCCCCGTGCCGTCCAGGGCCGCACTGCCTGCCGCCGCACCAACCACCACGAAGGCCACTCCCGCTGCGCCTGCTGCGCCAACGGAGGCCGCGCCGCCCGCGCCGGATACTGCAGCGCCGCCACCGCCGCCGTCCGGTGATCCCGCACCGGCAGAACCGCCGCGCCCCTGATGCCGGCGCTGCTCGCCTCGCTGGCGCTGGCGGCGGCGCCCTGCATCGGCGCCCTGTGCCAGCCCGACGGGCTGGCCCGACTGCCACTCACCCGCGCCGAACTGCCGGCCGGCCGCCCCTTTCACATCCTGCAGATCGGCGATTCCCACACGGCCGGTGATGCCATCACCGGCGCGCTGCGCGAACAATTGCAGGCGCGGCTGGGCAATGGCGGGCGCGGGCTGATGCCGGCCGGGCGGCCCCATGCCGGGGTGCGCACGCGCGGCGTTGTCACCACGATGAGCGGGCATTGGCGCGCCACCGGCCTGTTCGGGCGCGGTGCGTCCGAAACGTTCCCGCCACGCGGCATCGCCGGTTACAGCGTTGTGGCCAGCACGCCGGGCGCGGCGCTGTCGCTCACGGCCGATGAAGGGCAGGCGTTCACCGCCTTCGGCCTGTGCGTCCAGGCGCAGCCCGACGGGCCGAAGATCGCGCTGACGCTGGGGGGGGAACGGCAGGAGCTGGATTTCACGGCAGAGAGCGAAGCTGCCGATTGCCGCCGCTTCGCGCTCGCGTCTCCGGCCAGCACCGCGCGCCTTGATCTGCTGTCGGGCCGGGCCATCGTCACCGGCTGGTGGCTGGAGCGGGCCGAAGGCGTGATCGTCTCCAGCCTGGGCGTGCCGGGCTCGCAGCTGCAATTCCTGGGCCGTGCCGATGATGGCGTGGTGAAGGCGCAGCTGGCGGCGCTGCCGCCCGATCTCGTCATCCTCGCCTTCGGCACCAACGAGGGCTTTGCCCCCAATGTCGATGCGGCGGCGCTGGAACGCGCCATCCGCGAACAGGTGGCGCGGCTGCGCGGGCTATTGGGTGCGGTGCCCATCTTGATGATCGGCCCGCCCGATGCCGCCAGCCGCAACACCGCGCTGATGGCCAACGCGCCGCTGCCGGCCACCGATTGCAACCCGGCCATCCGCTTCAGCCCACGGCGGGCACCGGTGGAGGGCTTCGACATCCCGTTGTGGAATGATGCGCAGGGGCAACTGGCGCCCGATCCGGTGACGGTGACGGGCGATGCGCCGCGCGCGGTGCGCCGCGGGCAGCCCTTGTTCGTGCCGCCGGGCCTTGCACTGGCATCACAGGTGCAGCGCCGGGTGGCGGCCGATCTGGGCATCGGTTTCTGGGACTGGCGGGCGCGTCAGGGCGGCCCGTGCAGCGCCATCCGCTGGATGCAGGATGGCCTGATGGGCCCGGATTTCATCCATTATTCCCCGGCCGGCGGTGCCGAGGTGGCAAGCCGCCTGCTGGCGGATATCGAACTGGCGCGGCAGGTGGCAAACGCCGCTGCTCCGGCCCCGGCGGCAGATGCGGCGGCGATTTCAACGGCGCCTTCAGCGGCGGTTCGGCCCTGATGCTGTTCCCCACGCTGGATTTCGCGATCTTCTTCCTGCCGGTGCTCGTCCTTGTCTGGACGGTGGGGCAGGCCAGCAACGAATGGCGCAAGATCATCCTGCTGCTGGCCAGCTGGATCTTCTATGGCGCGTGGGACTGGCGCTTCGTGCTGCTGCTCATCGCATCGGCGGCGATCAACTGGAGCGTGGCGCAGCGTGTCCATGCCCGGGTCGAGGCCGGCGAGCGCGCGCAGCCGTGGCTGGCACTTGGCGTCATCGCCAATCTCGCCATCCTGGGCTTCTTCAAATATTTCGGCTTCTTCCTGGAAGAACTGGCGCCCATCCTGACGCGTGCCGGCTTCGGGCGCGACCTGCCGTTGATCGAGGTGATCCTGCCCGTTGGCATCAGCTTCTTCACCTTCCAGGGCATGAGCTATCTGATCGACATCGCGCGCGGCCACACCAAACCGGCCAGCTTCCTCGACATCACCTTGCTGATGAGCTTTTTCCCGCACCTTGTCGCCGGGCCCATCGTGCGCGCCAGCCATCTGGTGCCGCAGTTCGCGCGGGTGCCCACCCTCACGCGCGGCATGGTGGCAGCCTCGCTGCTGTTGATCGTGTGGGGCCTGTTCAAGAAGACGGTGATTGCCAGCGAACTGGCCACCGGGCTGGTGGACACCGCCTTCTTCGATCCGGCCGCGCAAACCGGGCCCGATCTGCTGGCCGGTGCCTATGGCTATGCGGTGCAGATCTATTGCGATTTTTCGGCCTATTCCGACACGGCGGTGGGGCTGGCCGGCCTCTTGGGCTATCGCTTCCCGCGCAACTTCGATCAACCGTATCGCGCGGCCTCGCTGCAGGATTTCTGGCGGCGCTGGCACATCTCGCTGTCAAGCTGGCTGCGCGACTATCTCTACATCAGCCTCGGTGGCAACAGGGGCGGCGTGTGGTTCGTCTGCCGCAACCTGCTGATCACCATGCTGCTCGGCGGTTTCTGGCATGGTGCCAAATGGACCTTCCTGATCTGGGGCGGCCTGCACGGCGGCGTGCTGGCCATCGAACGGCTGTGGCGCGAATGGCGCGGCGCCGATGCAAGGCCGATCATCCCGCGCCCGCTGGCGATCCTGATCATCTTCCACATCGTGGTGGCCGGCTGGATCTTCTTCCGGGCCGATACGCTGGATGGCGCGCTGGCCTATTTTGCCGAACTGGCGGCGTGGCGAGCCGGTGTGGCGCTCACCACGCCGCTGCTGGCCGGGCTGATCCTGTTCGGGCTGGCCATCCATTTCACCCCGCCCACGCTGATGCCCGGCATGGCCCGGCGGGTGGCCGCCTGGCCGGCGCCGCTGCTGGGGCTGGCGGTGGCCATCGCCATCCTGCTGGTGGACGCCATGCGCTTTGAAGGCGTGGCTGCCTTCATCTATTACCAATTCTAGAGGACGCCATGGCCGACGCCTTCGATTCCCCCATCGACATCGATGTCGAGACGCCGGCCAAGGCGCTGTCTGGCCTTGCGCAGATGGCGGCGGCCGTGGGGGTCGCCACGCTGTTGCTGCTGCTGTTCAATGCCCACGCCCTGGCCGCCTGGGCCGATGGCCTTGCGCCCGGAACCCGCACGGAGGCGATCAACCGCGCGGCGCAGGCGTTGCTTGCACGCACGCAGGCGCGCGGGCTGGATGCACCGCGTGCCGTGCTGAATGGCAAATGGGAAGAGGCAAAGGCGCTGAAGTGGACTGGGCGCTGGCCCGGCCAGCCGCAGGATCAACGGAAGAAGTCGTGATCCTCCAGCCGGGCAACGCGCGTGCGGGTCTGGAAAAAGCGGTCAAGCCTGGCCCAGTTGGCATGGAAATAGAGCGCGCCACGGCTATGGTCTTCCGCTTCGCCTGAAAGCACCTCACGGGCGACCGCGACGGCGGTGGCCCAGCTCTGGCTGTTCGGGTTGGGCTGGTAACGATCGATGTTGAAGAACTGGCGCGGCTGGCGGGCGACGGCGCACACATCGCGCTCGAAGCCTTCCTCCACCCGGTTCATCAGCACATGGGCAACGGCAATCTGGCCATCGCGCGGCTGATTGGCGGCTTCATGGTGCACCACCTTGGCGATGCAGGTGACGTGATCGTCGTTTATGGCGGCGTTGGTGGCTGGCGCCGGGGCCGGTTCGGCCACGATGACGATTTCCGCCGGAGGCGCAGCGCTGGTGATGCCCAGGGCTGTATCCGCCTCTGTGGCGGTGGCGTTGGCGAACGCAAAGGTCGAAACAACGAGCGTGGCCGCAGCGGCGGCCAGCATCTGATGACGCGGCGAAAGGGTCACGAAAATTGCCAAATCTGCGCCCCTGCGGCGAACGGCAGCCGAACACTGGCACCACCGCGACAGGAACGACCTGCGGAACGAGCCGAAAAACGCCAGCCCTAGCCCCGCCAAATCGTGGGGCGCCCCTAGCCCGGCCCCGCAAGGCCGGTCAACCTTTCATTTAGATGTATCGACGAACTGCCCATCGTTGGCGGTGGCCGGAGTGCCCGCGTCAGGCGCTGGCAACGGCCCTGGGTTGGCAACTCATGCACAGGATTCGGTTGTCGAAGCGCGCGGCATTCTTCCGGCAATAGCTTTTCACCCCGGCACTGATCGGGGCTTCGCAGGCGTCGCACTGTCCGGCCGGCGGGCGGGGTTTGGCGGGTGCCGTTGCCTCAGCCGTGGTCACCTGCCCTGCAGCGGTCATCGCCGTTTGCGGCAACATCGTTGGCGGATGCAGCTGTACGATGTTGCTGGCACCAATCGCTGCCTCAACAGCGACTGGCGGCGGCGGTTCCGGTGCCGCCCGCGGCTGCTGGCTGGGCAACCCGAACCGCCGCTCCCAGTCAAACTCAATCGGGCGATGCTGGGCAACCAATTGGCGGCCAATTTCTTGAACGGTTTCGAGGCCCAGGACTCTCGCCATGTCCAGTCCGCTGCGGCTGTCAGATTCGCGCTCGATATGTGCGACCAGCTGGTCTGTTCGTATGAGGCTTTCGATCCCCGGCACCGCCAGCTTGGGCCGACTGATGCGGCCTTCAGCGATCAGCACCAGGCTGCGCAGCCTCGGTTTCAGGGTGATCCCCAACCGCTTCGGCAGTGTAACGGCACCGCTGGCGAACAGTCTTTCCAGCATGCGCACGTGGCGGCGGTTTTGCTCGATCGGCGAATCGATCGCCACCGGATAGCGCCCATTGAAGGTCAGACACTCGCCATTGTCCTGGACTTTTATACCATTCGCCAGTCGTTTGCTCTCCAGCACCCACACATCAAGAAAACGGTTCACCAGAACGTGATCAATCTGCGCGACCAGCCCATCCACCTCGATCCTGAGATCATGGATGATCATCGTGCCCTTGCGGTCGCCGTAGTGTGTATCAAGCTCAATGGCTGCCTTGCTCTCGCTCAGGTCTCCTTTGATGATCGCATCGATCTGCTGACGCAGCCGTTCAATATCGTGGCGGGTGGCTGCAGGGTGCGCCATCAGGCGTTCAAGCGCGGCGATACTTGCGGCGCGGTCCTCGCGTGGTTTCAAGATCATGCAACTGGCCCGAAAAGCAAATCAACAGAGCGAATCGCGGCGCGTTACTTGCGGCCGACCAGTGCAGACAGTGAATCAGGCTCAATCCGCCTGCTGGCAGGTGATCGGCGCCATGCGGCCGATGGTCCATTGCACCTCCCGGCCCTTGCCGCGCAGGCTGTGGGTGGCGGATTGGTACGGGAAGCCAGACGCGGCGCGGGCCTGGGGCAGGGTGATCGGATCGAAGCCGTCGGGCGTGATGGTGGCGCGTTCCGCATCGAAGCGCACGGACAGCGCCGGGCCGCGATCGCAGGTGAAGCGCACGGTGCGCGGGCCATCATCGCGCGTGGTGCAGCCGGCAACCGCCGCTGCCGCCAGCGCCACAACCGTCATCATGGGTTTCATCGCCTGCCTCCCGCAATGCGGCCGGCGGGCCGGGCGGTTCAGCCGTCCAGCAGCGCCTTCAGCCGTTCGTTGACAATCCCCGGCGCCGCCTTGCCGGCCATGGCGCGCATCACCTGGCCCACGAAGAAGCCGAACAGCTTGTCCTTGCCGCTGCGATATTCGGCCACCTTGTCCGGGTTGGCGTCCAGCACGGCCTGGATGGCGGCATCGATGGCACCGGTGTCGGACACCTGCTTGAGGCCGCGGCTTTCCACGATGGCAGCGGCGCTTTCGCCGGTTTCCAGCATGGCCTCGAACACCTGCTTCACCAGGGGGCCCGACAGCGTGCCATCGGCGCCCAGCGCAATCAGTTCGGCCAGCGCATCGGGGCCAACCGGGCTGTCGCCAATGTCCTTGCCCAGCTTCTTCAGCGCACCGAACAGATCGGTGGACACGAAGTTGGCCACACGCTGCGCCACCTCCGTTTCGGGCTTGCCCAACCGCTGCGCCGTGGCCGCCAGCGCGGTTTCGAACCAGGCGGCGGTGTCCTTCTCGGCCGTCAACACGCCGGCCAGATAGGGGGACAGGCCCAGCGCGCTTTCGTAACGGGCGCGCTTGGCGGCCGGCAGTTCCGGCAGGCTGGCGCGGCAATCGGCGATGAACGCATCGTCGAACACCAGCGGCAACAGATCGGGATCGGGGAAATAGCGATAATCGTGCGCGTCTTCCTTGCCGCGCATCGAACGGGTGGTGCCGGTGCCGGGATCGAACAGGCGGGTTTCCTGCACGATGGCGCCGCCGCTTTCGAGCACGTCCACCTGGCGGCGCGCCTCGTGCTCCACGGCCTGCATGATGAACCGCACGCTGTTCACGTTCTTGGTTTCGGTGCGGGTGCCGAACGGCTGGCCGGCCTTGCGCACCGACACGTTGACATCGGCCCGCATCGAGCCTTCGTCCATGTTGCCATCGCAACTGCCCACGTACCGCAGCAACTGGCGCAGCGCCGCCACATAGGCGCCGGCTTCGGCGGGCGACCGGATATCGGGCCGCGAGACAATCTCCATCAGCGCGCAGCCGGACCGGTTCAAGTCCACGTAGGACATGGTCGGGTGCAGATCGTGCACCGATTTGCCGGCATCCTGTTCCAGATGGATGCGTTCGATCCCCACCGTCTTGCGGGTGCCGTCCTCCAGCTCGATCTCCAGCGATCCCTCGCCCACGATCGGGTGATAGAGCTGGCTGATCTGATATCCCTGCGGCAGATCGGGGTAGAAATAATTCTTGCGATCAAAGCGCGACCATTTGTTGATCTGCGCGTTGATGGCCAGCCCGGTGCGCACGGCCTGGCGCACGCATTCGCCGTTGATCACCGGCAGCATCCCCGGCATCGCGGCGTCCACCAGGCTCACCTGCGCGTTGGGGTCGGCGCCGAATTCGGTGCTGGCGCCTGAAAACAGCTTGGCCTTGGCCGTTACCTGGGCATGGACCTCCAGGCCCACGACGATCTCCCAATCGCCGGTGGCGCCCTTGATGGTGAAGGGAGCAGGTTCCGTCATAGCAACTGGCTATGGCCAGTGGCGCGTTTGTTGGCAAGTGTGGGCTTGCAGTGTTGTTGCTGCTCAACGGTCGGAGCTTCGATTAGGCCTTGCTAACGCACTGCGCGGGCGGCTCTTGATGTTGGTTGCCGAGGGCTTCTGGTTGGGTTTGCAGGCGCACCACATGACTGGCGTTGCAGCCCATTCCAACTATTTACAAACTTGGAGTGCCAATATATTGCGAAACAGTTAATAGTAAGGCGGTGGGATCTCTATCATGAGTGTTATTGGCGGCACTCCTAAATTGCAAATTGTTGTGACACTGGGTCAATCGCTGTCAGTGGGGGCGACTAGCAGTCGCGAGGCCCTGTCAACGACGCCGAGATTCCCTGATAAAGCCCTGGCCCTGGACTTCGGCAAGGATTCGATGCTTGCCTCGGGGTGGCGATCCACCGCGATTGACGTTTCAAGCTTTAAAGGGTTTGCCCCAATACGGGAGGTGGGAACCGAAACCCACGTCTCCGGCATGATTGACAGCCTGATTCAGAGCCATTTCGACAATGGCCTGGAACCGCCAAAGTTTTTACACATCAATGGAGGAGAGGGCGGAAAGTCAATCTTGCAACTCATGTCTACCCCTGACGATATATACGCAAGTTTAGAGTCGGGCTTACTTGCTACCGTTGCAGGCAACGTATTTCTTGTGAGCCGATCAGATGGGCGGCTTGATGCGTATTTTCGAAACGAATCGACGGCAGTATTTCAAAGGACATTTTCTGGACCATTCGTCTATTTCGACAATGTCATTAAGAAGATTGAGATCGCTATAAATCACTCATTGAGTCTTGGCTACGATGTTCATCCGGGAATATTGTTCAATTGGATACAGGGACAATCTGATTCTTCCCCTCTTTACGACCAGTTTTTGTCTGAGCTTCACAGAAAGCTGGACAGTAATGTTGATCATATTTTTGGAACTGATCTAAACATCGTGGGAGTGATCTCTCAAACTAGGGCGCATGGTATTGCGACCGAGCAGATCGGCTTCGTAAATGACGAACCGAATTTTGGTTTTGGCGCTACCGAATATCAGTTCCAATCACGGTTTCCTTCATCCGTGGGATCCGATCATACACATTTGAGCCCAGAGGGTTATTACCTGATGGGACAACAAATTGGAAACAACCTGTTCGGGATGCTCACAGGTCAAGAGAACAAGCCCATTCTCATGGACTCGATCGTATATGAGAATGCTCGAAGCCTCGTTGTGAATTTCACGGGTGTTGATAGCTACCTCATTTCAGACGATTCGATCTTTGGCTCTGACGAGCTAATGGTACCTCCGTCAAATATGGGATTCGGTGTGTATCGGACGAATGGCGGTCGATTTACTGACTTTTTTGTCGTTTCTGCGGAAATAATTGATGCAGATAGTGTAAGGGTTCAGTTCAACAGGGACATTGCGGGAGATTTTCGTTTGTATCTTGGCAGAACGGAAGAGGATCTTTCGAGTTCTGCTGGTGTTATATTTCAGGGCGGGACGACCATACGAGATGCGGAATCTCGTGCGTCTCTCGGCTTGGTGAACGGCGGGGCCCTTGCTTCGCCAATTTTATACGAGTTTGCGCCCATTCAATTCGTGACGGTTACGTCGGATGTCTATTCGCCTCCGCCACCTCCGCCTCCGCCAGTTGAAGAGCAACCCGAGGACCCAAGCCCTCCGCCCCCGCTGCCGACGATAACTGTGTTTGGAACCAGTGGAAGTGACACGGTGTCTGGTACCGATGCAGATGAAAGGATTTATGGGATATCACCCGATCCCGCCGATCTGGGCCTGCGCCAGATCGATCGGTTGACCGGTGGTGCTGGCAACGACCTATTCGTGCTAGGTGATGCGCGCGGCGTTTTCTACAACCGCAACCAAGCCAACAGCACTGGCGTTAGCGAATATGCAATCATCACCGATTTCTCAAATGGTGACCGGATCCAACTTGCCACTGGCGAAACTTACTTCCTGCGACAGACCCGTACCAAGCTGGCCGAAGGTGTAGGGATCTTCCGCGACAAGAATGGTGACGGGACTTGGGACAGCCTCGACGAAGTGATCGCCATTGTGCAGGGCCAGAAGGAAGTCACCTTCGCCGATGTTATTTTTTCGAATGAAGCCCCCCCGCCACCGCCAGTGCAGGAGCCGCCCTCCAATCCGACCCCGCCGCCGCCGTTGCCGACTATTACGATATTTGGAACCAGCGGAAACAACGCAGTCTTTGGTAGTGATGCAGATGAAGCAATTTATGGCATCTCGTCCGATCCCGCCGACATGGGGCTGCGCCAGGTTGATACCCTCACGGGCGGCGCTGGCAACGATCTGTTCGTGCTGGGCGATGCCCGCGGCGTCTTCTACAACCGCAAC
>JALOSK010000355.1 GCA_025458465.1 Sandarakinorhabdus sp.
GTGCTGGCGGCCGGGGATGGGGGCGATGAACGGGTCCTCGCCAAAGCCGCCCATGGCCAGCGTGAAGCGTTCCAGATCATCGTCGGACAGGCGCTGATCGGGAAAGGCCAGCACATGATGCTGCAGCCAGGCGGCGCGGATGGCGGCGATCTGCGCGGCCGACACTGGCCCGGCCAGATCGATGCCGGTCACCGTGGCGCCGCAGGCCTGCCCGCTTGATTCGACGTGCATCATCCCCTCCCCCTTGTTTTCCCCGATGCTGACAGGCACCGGGCGGGAAGGTCAATGGCCGCCGCCCATCGGGCCGGTGATCGTCACCTTGGGGATCAGCCACACCAGGGCGGCGGCGAAGCAGAACAGCAGCGCCGTGCCGGCATAGACGTGCAGATTGGCCAGCGTGGCGGCCTGCACCTCCAGCACGCGATCAAGGCTGGCGCGCGCCTGCTCCATGGAAAGCCCGGCGCCCTGCAGCTTTGCCATGGCGGTATCGACGCCGTTCATGCCTTCGGCCATGGCGGCGCGCACCTGGCGCGATTCCGCGTCCCAGCGGCTAGTGGCGATGGCGGCACCGATCGCCCCGCACAGCGTGCGGCAGAAATTCATGATGCCCGCCGCCGACACGCTCTCCTCCGGCTTGACGCTGGCCATGGCGAGGCTGGTCAATCCGATGAAGAAGAACGGCATGCCAATGCCGGTGAGCAGATGCGGCCAGACCAGATCGAGGTTGCTGCTGTCGGTGGACCAGGTGGTGCGCAACGCCGCCATCAGGCCGAGCCAGACGACGCCGAAGGTGACGGTGATGCGCGGGTCAATCCTGGCCAGCAGCAGCCCGGCGGCGGGCGCGAGCAGCACGGAAAACACCCCGATCCACGCCGTCGTGTAACCGGCCTGGGTTGCCGAATAGCCAAACACCGATTGCAGCCACAAAGGCGTGAGCACCACCACGGCAAAGAAACTGCCAAAGCCGATGCTGATCACCGCTGTCGCCGCCGCAAAGCCGCGATGGCGGAAGATTTTGAGGTCCACGATCGGGTGATCGTCGGTCAGCTCCCAGATCACGAACACCACCAGGCTGATGGCGGCCACGATGGCCAGCACGACAATCTCGGTCGAGCCGAACCAGTCCTTCTCGCGGCCGGTGTCCAGCATGATCTGGAAGGCGCCGATGCCGATCACCAGCAGGACGAAACCGATGATGTCGATGGGCTGACGCACCAGCGGCGTTTCAAAGGCACGCAGGCGCCGCGCCAGCACGAACAGGCACAGCGCCGCCACCGGCAGGTTGATGAAGAAGATCCAGTGCCAGCTGGCGTTGTCCGAAATCAGCCCGCCCAATATGGGCCCGAAGATCGGCGCCGCCGTGGTGGTCGCCGCCCACAGGCCGATGGCCGCGCCCTGTTTCTCCTTGGGAAAGATCTGTTGCAGCAGCGCCTGGCTCAGCGGCATGATCGGCCCGCCGGCAAAGCCCTGCGCAATGCGGAACAGCACCAGCGCCTCCAGGCTCTTCGACAGACCGCAGAGTAGCGAGAACAGCGCAAAGCCGGCCAGCGAAACGCCGAACCAGCGCACCACGCCAAAGCGCAGGGCCAGCCAGCCCGACAGCGGCACCGAAATCGCCTCCGCCACCGAATAGCTGGTCACCACCCAGGTGCCCTGCGCAGGCGCGACGGCCAGGCTGCCGGCGATGGCGGGGATGGAAACGTTGGCGATGGTGATGTCAAGCACCACCACGAAATTGGCCAGCGCCAGCATCAGCGCCGTGGCCCACAGGCGCGCGCCGCTCAGCGGGGCAGGCGCTGCGCTCATTCGCCAGAGTCCCGGCGCGTGTCCACCACCGCTGTCATCGAAAGGCCGACGCGCAGCGGGTGGGCCTTCACCTCGGCTTCTTCCAGCGCGATGCGGACGGGCAGGCGCTGCACCACCTTCACCCAGTTGCCGGTGGCATTCTGCGCCGGGATCAGGGCAAAGGCGGCGCCAGTGCCGCCGGCCAGGCCAACCACCGTGCCGTGGTTCCAGCTGGCTTTCCTTGAAATTGGCGTCAACGAACAGGCCCGTGGTCGGCACCAGCGTCATCAACGGCGCGCCGCCGGCGACGCGCTGGCCCACTTGCACATTGCGGTTGGTGACAATGCCGGCCACCGGCGCCCTGATCACCGTGCGCTCCAGATCGAGCCGCGCGCGGGCCAGCGCGGCTTCGGCAGCGCGGATATCGGGCGCGGTGGCGAGCGTGGTGCCCTTGACCAGCGCCGCAGCCGCTGCCGCATCACCAGCGGCGGAACGCGCCGTATCCTGCGCCGCCGCCACGGCCGTGCGCGCGGCCTCGCGGGTGGCGGTGGCAGCGGCAAGCGCCGCCCGGGCGGCGGCCAGTTCCTCGTTCGACACGGCGCCGCTGCCGGCCAGCGTCTGCCGCCGATCAAATTCGCCCTTCACGCGGGCCAGCATCGCCTCGGCTTCGGCAAGGCGGCTCTTTGCAGCCGCAATCTCGGCCGTGCGGCCCGCGGCGCGGGCCGCAGCGGCATCGGCCGCAGCACTGGCCTGGCCATAGCGTTGCCGCGCCTGCGCCAGCGCCGCTTCGGCCTGGGCGACGGCGATGCGGGCATCGGCATCATCCAGCACCACCAGCACGTCGCCGGCCTGCACCGCCTGCGTGCCGCCCACCTTCACCGCTGTCACCGTGCCGGCCAGTTGCGGCGTCACCAGCGCGGTATCGCCGCCGACATAGGCGTTGTCAGTTTCCACCCGGCCACGCTCGAAGATCGCCCACCAGGCCCCTGCGAGCAGCGCCACGATCACCACCACGCCGCCAAACAGCCGCATCGCGCGGGCGCGTTTGGGGTTGGCCTCAACGTCGCCCGTGTTCGGGGTCGTGGTTGCCATGTCTGCCATCACTGGCCCTCCTGTTCCCGAAAGCCGCCACCCAGCGCGCGCACCAGCGCGACATCGGCGGCAAGGCGAAAGGCATTCACATCGGCAAGCGTGCGCCGGGCGGTGACCACCGCATCATCGGCGGTGAGCACGAAAAGTTGGTTTGACAGCCCGGCGTCATACCGCAGCGCCGCCACCGTGCGGGCGCGTTCCGCCTCGGCCAGCGCCCGGGCGGCGGCGCCCTGCTGTTCGCCCAGCGCCGTTACCGCATTGGCCGCATCGGCCACCTCGTTCAGGGCGCGCAGCAGCGTCGCGTCATGCGCCGCCACCGCCGCCACCAGGGCGGCGCGGGCGCTCCGCGCATCGGCCGCGCGGCGGCCGCCATCGAGGATCGGCAGGCTCAATGCCGGGCCGAACTGGGCATAGCGGCTGCCACCCTCGAACAGATTGGCAAAGCCCAGGCTCTGCTGGCCGATGGTGGCAGAGAGGCTGAGATTGGGCAGGAAGGCGCGGCCGGCGGCCTGTTCGCGCGCGCCGGCGGCTTCGGCGCGCAGGCGGGCGGCAACGATATCGGGCCGGCGCGCGATCAGGCCGATTCCGGCCTTGTCGGGCAGGCCAGGCGGCAATGGCTTGATGCGGGGCGGCGCGATGCTCAGCCCGCGATCAGGGCCGGCCCCCAGCAGCAGCGCCAGCCGGTTGCGCGCCATCTTCACCTGTTGGGCGGCCGCCGCCACATCGGCCTGCGCCAGTTCAAACCGCGTCGCTGCCTGCGCGCGGGCGCCATCATTGTCGAGGCCCGCCGTCACGCGATTGGCAGTCAGCGCCAGCGTCTGCCGGCGAATGGCCAGCGCGTCCGTTGCCACCGCTTCCCGGTCGAGCGCGGCACCGAAATCCGCATAGGCCGCCGCCACGCTGGCCGCCAGCAGCAGCCGCGCCTGCGCGCGCTCCACGGCGACGGCATCGGCTTCGCGCCGCGCGGCACGCAGCTGCGCCCGGCCCTGGCCCCACAGATCGAAGTTCCAGCCGGCCTGCAGATTGACCAACCCGAACTCCAGCACACCCTGCGGCACGAACTGCGGCGGGATACCCAGATTGCGCGAGAGTTGCTGTCCCCCCAGATTGGCATTCCCGGTCAGCGTCGGCAGCAGCCCGGCGCGGTTCTGACGCGCGGCGGCATCGGCGGCGGCGACCCGCGCTTCGGCGGCCGCCATGTCGGGGTTAGTGGCCAGCGCTTCCGCCACCAGCGCGTTCAGCTGCGCGTCACCCCAGGCCTGCCACCAGCCGCGCTGGCGGCACGCACCTGCGGTGCCGGCCCCAGCCGGGGCGGGGCGGCACAGGCTGCGAGTGTCAGGGCGGATATCAACAGGAAAGTCTTGCGATGCACGGGCGACTCGCGCGATACTGGTCGGTACAGAAAGGGTTTTCAGCCGTGCTCAGCGCAACGTCAAGCGAAATGATACCGGTCCGATCGCTGCCGCCGTGGGCGGCAGCAAGACGACGCTGTGGAACCTGTTTCCGTCAAAACTGGCGCTGTTCGAGGCTGTGGTGGATGCCGTCGTGCGCGACTATGGCGCGGCGCTGACGGTCGATCTCGA
>JALOSK010000069.1 GCA_025458465.1 Sandarakinorhabdus sp.
CGGCATGGCATCCACCTCGATCACCCGGTGACCAAGCAGCGTCTGCGGCTGTTCCGGTCCCAGCCCCGGCTGCCAGATGAAGGCGCCATCACTGGTCTTGAACTTGCGAACGCGGGCCAGCGTGGCCGAATTCATCACCCATACCGCACCCTGGCGATAGGGGCTGGCCAGCGCGTGGACCAGATCGATCAGCCGATCCTGCGGGTTCGAAGCGGCAAAGTTGCCGGCCGCACCAGAAGTGACGAACTGCAGCGTGCCAAAGGCACGCGTGGCATCCGCCGCGGCGGCATTGGGAACGTTGAGGAAGCCGCGCGGCTTGTTGATACCATCGCCGGTGACGAATGCCACGCCTTCGGCCCGCGCGAATTCCCGGCCGATTTCCTCGCCCAGCCAGGCCTCGACATCAAAGCCGGCATCATCCAGCATCGCCTGGCTCGCGGCGGGATTGGCATAAAGCTCACCCATCGGCGGCGCGATTTCGGCAAAGTCCGGCGTCTGGGTTTCGGGGCGGGCCGCCGTTTCGGCCACCCAGCCCGACACGACGCCGGTGGTGGTGATCAACCGGCGATAGGCCGACGATCCGATATCCACCACCTGGGCGATGCTGCGGATCGGCGAGGCCGAAAGCAGCACCCGATTGATCACCGCATCGATCTCCAGTGGCACGCCAAGTCCACCCTTGGCCGGCGGCGTGATGGTTGCAGCCTTGGCTTCCAGCGCCGGACGGGCAATCGCCGTCTCGACAGGGGCCGCCGCCGTTTCGGCCGCCGCGAACACGGCGGCCAGGGGATCAGATTTCACTTCCAGCATGCGCATTCTCCTCTTGCCAGCCCAGCACCCGTGCCTCCCGCTGCATCGGGAAGGTCACCAGTGACACCTCAACAAGTTCGAGCCGCTCGAGGCGGCGACCATTCCGGGCCGGGCTGGCAGCCTTCACCCGGTACCCGAAACTCAGGCCATCGATGGCCCCGGCGCGCACCAGGGCCGCCGCTTGTGCCCCGCGGCCTTGGCCAACGATGTGGGCCGTGATGCGCAGGCCGCGGGCGTCCTCGCGCACACTCTCCACGAACCCGATTGGTTCGCCAGCCTGGTGCTGCCACAACAGCGGCAAGGGCGCACTGGCGTCGGCAAAGGCGCCGGGCATCACCATGTCGCCGCTCTTGTCCGGCAAGTTGAACACACTGGCATAGCCGGCAATCCGCAAGCCCTGTGCAGCGGCAGATGGCGCCCTCATGGCCGCGATCCCTGGCCAAGCCCCAGCTTGAAGGCGATGCCCATCAACAGCAGCGCAACGCCCGTGCGCACCACCCAGCCAACCAGGCTTTTCAGCGCTGATTTCTTCACATCGCGCCAGCCCTGCACCAACTGGCGCAGCTCGGTGATGTCGTGGCCGGCCTGTTCGTCCATCAGACCCAGTCGCTTGAGCGCCCGGTCTGCCCCGGCCTGGGCGGCCTCTTCTGCAATCGCCCGCAAGGTCACGCGCGCCGCCCCCTGCGACTCCGCCTGCTCCAGCAGGCCCTCCAGAATGCCCGTCATTCACCCATCTCCGTCTCCAGGCCCAGCAGGCGGCGTTTTTCAACATCGCTCAGGAAGTCGGCGCCGCTCACGCTGGCCCACAGCCGTTCCCGATCTTCGGCCAGGGCCGGCACGGCATCGCGGTCCACCGAGAAGGACAGCCCCGGCCACCACCAGCCGAGATGGGCCGCCAGCGCGCCAAGCAGCCGCGAAAGCAGCGGCAGCAATGTCAGCCGCCACAGTGCCACATTGGCTTCCCGGTAATTGGCGTAGGTATTGTCGCCCTTCAGGCCGAGCAGCAGCGGCGGCACCCCCAGCGCCAGGGCGATGTCGCGCGCGGCAGCCTCGCGCATGCCGGCAAAATCCATCTCCGCCGGCGACAGGCTCAACGCCTGCCACGAAAGCCCGCCTTCCAGCAGCAGCGGCCTGCCGGCATTGGCGGCGCCGGCAAACGCGTCCTCCATCTCGGCTTTCAGACGCGCGAACTGGTCGGGGCTCAGCGTCGATCCATCACCAGGCTGGTACACCAGAGCGCCGCTGGGGCGGGCCGCATTGTCCAGCAGCGCGCGGTTCCAGCGGGTGGCGGCATTGTGCACGGCCACCGCCATCGCCGCTGCACCAAGACAGCCCGCGCCCTGCTGATCGTCAAGCGGGTGGAAGCTGCGAATGTGCAGCAGGCCGGGCGCGGCATCATCACCGCAGGCACCCACCGGATAACGGCGCACAGTGCCACCGGCACGATAGACATGGGCGATCGGCCAGCCTTCGCCATCCACCTCCACGCTCACCCGTTCCGGCCGCAGCGCGAACAGGGCGGCGGGCAGGCCATCGGCTCCGCAGGCGACATCGACATAGGCATTGCCGTGCAGCAGCAGATGTCCGGCCAGCGTCTCCAGAAGACCTGGCCCGGAGGCGCCAAAGCCACAACTTGCCAGCAGCGCCAACGCCGGATGGCCGGGTGGATTGCTGCTGATCGGCGCGCCGCCCGCGCCTTCCGTCACCATCCGGATGGCGCGGGCCGCGACCGGATTGCTCAGATAGGCGGCCCGCACCTGCCCCGCATAACCGCCACCATCCGCCGCCAGCGGGCTGGCCCAGGCCGGAATGCGCGCAGATGGTGGACCATCGGCCTTCTGGCCAGGCGGCACGGCAGCCGCCTTCGTCCGCAGAAACGGCAATCGCATGGCAAACCCCTTTCGCAATCAGAAGTGACGGATGCCCGGCATGGCCAGGCGATCGCCAAGCAGCAGGGCAGTCAGGGCCCAAACGCACGCATCGGCCCGGTCTGGAGAGGCGCCGGGCCCGGCATAACGGCCATCGGCCAGCAATCCGCACAATTGGTCTTCAAGGGCCGGGAACACGCCGGCATGAATCACCCGCCCCTCGCCATACAGCGCCGCCACCGGTTCGGCGCGGGCAACCTTGCCCCGGCTGGCGCGCACCGGCAGCACCGGCAGCGCGGCATCAACCGATTTCAGCATCGCCGTCACCATGGTGCCGCCCTGGTTGACCTCGGCCACCACCCGGTCCGCCTGCCAGCGATCGGCAGCCGTCACGACGGCACGCGCCCATTGTTCCGGGCGCTGGCCAGTGACGCTGGCATCTTCCAGCACATGGGCATGGCCATCAGCCGAAAGTGCCGCAACCACGATCCCGCACGTGCCGCCAGCGGCGGGTGGATCAACGCCCACCACCACCCGCACCAGTGCGGCCGGCACATCGCCACGGGCTCGCTCGATCAGCGCCCGTGTCCACAAGGCGCCTTCCAGATCTTCGACGATCTCGCCCGCCAGCTCCTGGCGGCCCGTCGCGGTGCCGGCAAAGCGCCGTTCCAGCCGGGCCACGAACCCGCGTGGCAGATTGGCCGCATTGTCACGCGTGCTGCCACGCGTCAGCACCACGTTCGGCTCAGTGATCAACGCCTTGAGCCAACCAAGCGGCAGGGGCGTTGTCGTCAACAGGATGCGCGGGCTGGCGCCCAGCCGTGTCGCCATCCTGAGGTTCATCACCATGTCCTCACCGCGTGCCCAGTGGGCGAACTCATCACCCCAGGCGATATCGAACTGGCCGCCGCGCAAGGCATCTGGCTCGCCTCCGGAATAGAGGCGGGCCTCGCTGCCATTGCTCCACAGCAAGCGTTTTGCGTGCGGCTGCCAGGTCAGCGCCAGACCGGCCGGCACCCGCGACAACAGCCCTGATTCCCCTTCCACCATGACGCTGCGCGCCACATCCAGCGTGGGCGCCACCAACGCGATGCGGCGCGGCGCGGCTGCTGCCAGCGCGTGCACCCATTCCGCACCGGCATGGGTCTTGCCAAAGCCGCGCCCGGCCAGGATCACCCAGATGGTCCAGTCTCCATCCGGTGGCCGCTGGTTGTTCCGCAGGCTGCCCTCGCCCGACAGCCCGGCAACCATCACCGCTTCACCGTGCCGATGCAGCAACCGCTGCTGCTGCGCCAACGGCAAGGCCCGAAAACATTCAAGCAAGGGCACGGGCCCGGCTTCGTCTTCCATGCTGCACTCCCGGTGCCTCGGCAGCGTGCCGATGGCTGGTCAGTGCCGCGACGCTCCCCGTCCGGCTGCCTTGGTCAAATGCCGATCCGGGCGATCAGCTGTTTTGGATCTGCCGGTCCGCAAGGGCCCGCAACTCGGCCCGCAGCCGGGCCACGCTCGGCCCATCCACTGGCTGCGCGCCGGATCGGGTCACCGGCTTGTCGCGCCCGGTAACGATGGCGAGCACCAGCCTGGAATCCAGCAGGCCGGATTTCGCGCCAACCGCCGGGTCGGTCGCCTCCTGCTGCAGCCGTTGCAACAGGGCCGCCAGCACCCGTGTTTCCACCTGTTCCCAGGCATAGCCCAGCGCCGCCTGCCAATCGGCGGCGAAAACCGGATCGGCATCCCGGTGGCGATAGAGCTGCAACAGCGGCAAGCCAGCCTGCTGCGCCGCCTGCCCCGGATCACCTGTCCGCGCCAGTGCATCCAGAAAGGCTGCCCGCTCCTTGCGGCGGCTGGCACGCTGGCGACACGGGCGCGCTGCAGGCAGCCGGTCGGCGGGACGGCGAAGGGAACGTGCAGGCCCGGCCACGGCGGGTTGCACCATCGTCGTATCTTGATGATCTGCGGACTGCGCCCGCACGCTGCTGCCATCCAGCATCAACACCTCACGCATTCGGCCGGCAGGTTGTTGCCGGCTGTTCGGCGGGGCTTCGGCCTGCCAGCGCAGCCGAAGCCCGATTCCGTAGCCATGCCGGATTGATAACCCAAAGCGTTACGCTGGTCAAGCAATATTTAACCTAATTGGTTATTTCTTGAACACGTCCGTCACGTCGGCGGCAAAGCGAGGCATGTCGAAACCGGCGCCAACATGATCGAAGCCGCGCCTGACGACGATGATGTTGTCACCGGGCACGAGCACCGCAAACTGGCCGCGATTGCCGTTCATGGCATAGGTGCCGGCCGGCAACGGCGCGGTGGCATCATGGCCGCCCTGCCCGCCCCAGCGCCAGAAGCCGGCGCCATAACCGGGCGCCCCGCTGGCAAGGTTTGCGGGCTGCACGCCTTCCGCCCGTTCCACGAACGCAGGCCAGTCCGCTGGCAGCAACTGCTCGCCGCCCACCTTGCCGCCGTTCTGGTACAACAGCGCCAGGCGGGCCAGATCACGCGCGGTCATCCACACCTGGGACGAAAGGATGAAATCGGCGCGCCAATCGGTTTCCGGGGTGGTGCGGGTCATGCCCGTCTTCCACAGCAGCTCGGTGAAGGGAAAGGCCAGCGCACCACGCCGCAACGTGCGCGACAGGGCCATGCCGGCCAACATGATGTCGTTGTTGCTGTAGTTGAAATATGTGCCCGGCGCGTGCTCCAGCGGCATGGTGATTGCCCGGCCCGGCTGTCCAAAGGCCGCTGTTCATACGCAAGAGCTGGTTCCAGGTGATGACCGCGCGCGGATCGCCAGCCGATCGCCAGGGCGGCACCGTGGCCGGCTTGTTCACGTCCACCAGCCCCATCTGCACGGCACGGCCCACCAACGTGGCGGTCAGCGACTTCGCCACGCTCCAGGTGCGCTGCGGCGTGTGCATGGTCCAGCCGTCGCGATAACGCTCTGCAATGATCTTGCCGTCCTTCAGCACGATGACGGCAGTCGTCTTGTCGCTGCGATATGCATCGGTGAACGCGGCGGTCACCAGGGCATCGATCGCGGCACGCTGCCGGCGGTTCTTCAGCCGCTGGGCCGCGTCCTTGTCACCCAATGGCCAGGGCCGCGCATCGGTGGCCGCCAGATCCGGACGGTCGAAGCCCGGCGCCAGCCGCGGCACATGGCGCGCCGCATCAGGCGCCGCGCCAACCGGCAATTGCGCACAGCCCAGCAATGGCCGCCAAACGGCAATACGCGGCGGCATCGTCTGCGAAAAACGAACCGATACGGTTCTCTGCTGTTCGTCGATGACGGCAGGCAGCGCGTTCACCAGCGGCTGATATTCGCGATAGATGCCGGTCAGGTCATCACGGGTGATGGCCGCTTCGTCCTGGCCGGCATTCCAGCGCCCCGAACACAGGAAGGCCGCCTTGTAACCGGCGGCCAGCGCCAGGCGGTGCGGATCGGCGGGCGCGTCCTGCGCCAGCGCCGCGCCAGACGCCGCGAGGGCGGCAGCAAACAACAGATGCTTCATCGCAATTGTCCTCATGCCATCAGGGCGCCCCACACGCCGGCCATCAGCATGCCGGCGCGCAGATCGCCCATGGTGGTGGCGGCCATCTTGTTCATCGCATAGGCCATGCACAGCCGTGCATCCATGTCGCACACCACCAGGCTGCCGCCATAACCGCCCCAATAGATGGTGTTGGGATTGGGCAGCGGGCGTGTCGGCCCCGGCAGGCCATAGCCAAGGCCATAGCGCACCGGCATGCCGAGCACGAGATCATCGCCCTCGATCTGCAATTCCAGCGCCCGCCGCACCCCGGCTTCACTCAGCAGCCGCTTGCCGCCGGCCACACCGCCATTTGCCATCAGCGTCTGCACCGCCGCCACGCTGCGCGCATTGCCCTGGCCATTGGCTGCGGGAATCTCTGCCGCCCGCCAGGCACGGGTGCGGGTGTCGAGTGGATCGATGCGCGGATTGCTTGCCATGTTCTGCATCAGATCAGAAGGCGGCCCGGCGGCGATCGAGGCACCGCCCACCGGCGGCACCAGATCGGCCACGCGGCCATCATGCGTTTCATCCAGCCCGATGTGGAAATCGGCGCCCAGCGGCCCGGCCAGTTCATCGGCGAACACCGTGCCCAGCGATTTGCCGGTGATGCGCCGCACCACCTCGCCCACCAGATAGCCCTGCGTCACGGCATGATAACCGGGCGCTGTGCCCGGTTCCCAGAAGGGTGCCTGTGCGGCCAGCCGGTCTGCCACCAGTTCCCAATCATACAGGTCTGCGGGCGCCATCTTGTCGGCAAAGCCCGACAGGCCGGCCGCATGGCTCATCAACTGCGCCACGGTCACGTCCTGCTTGCCGGCCGCGGCAAATTCCGGCCAGTAATGGGCCACACGCTCCTCGAACCGCAGCCCACCCTGATCGGCCAGCCACAGCGCGGTCAGTGCCGTCATCGTCTTGGTGGTGGAATAGACATTCACGATCGTGTCGCGTTCCCACGGCCGGGTGCGCGCCTCGTCGGCCCAGCCGCCCCACAGATCGATCACCGGCTCGCCGTCGATGGTGGCGGCGAAGCTGGCGCCAATATCGTCACCGCGTGCCAGCGCGGCGGCAAAGGCCTCGCGCACCCGTTCAAAGCGCGGATCAACCGTGCCGTGCACCTCGCTCATGTCACCATCTCCCGGGGCAGCGGCGAGGGCCCCACCAGTTGCTCATACAGCCGCAGTGCGTAACGGTCGGTCATACCGGCCACGAAGTCGCCAACGTGCCGCGCCCGCGTTGGCTCGTCCAGCGGGCAGGCTGCCGCCCAGTCCCCGGGCAGGCGCGCCGGATCGGCATGAAGCGCGCTGAACAAGCCCTCGACCACCGCTTCGGACGGATCGCGCAGCCGGGCCACGGCCGGCGCCCGGTACATGCGCTCCCGCAAGAAGGCCTTCAGGGCGCGCACCTCCTGTGCCAGCGCCGGAGACAGCGTTGCCAGCGTGCGCCCGGCCGCGCGCACATCGGCCACCGACCGCGCATCAATCTCGTGCAGCCGGTCCCGCGTGGTGGCCAGCAGATCGGCCGCCATCCGCCCGATCTGTTCGCGCACCAGTTCAGGCACCAGCCGGCGCCGCGCCGACACACCGGGCCAGCGCCGCGTGACCGCTGCCCAGCAATCCGCCACGAAAGGAACCTCTTCGGTTATGTCTTCAATGGAAAACAAACCGGCTCGGATACCATCATCAAGATCGTGATTGTCGTAGGCGATATCGTCGGCAATCGCGGCGATCTGCGCTTCCAGCCCGGCGTGGCTCGTCAGGTCCAGCGGCCAGGCGGCATCCACCCCGGCCAGTGCCCAGCCGGGCTCGAAGATCGGGCCATTGTGCTTGGCCAGCCCCTCCAGCGTTTCCCAGCTCAGATTCAGACCATCAAAGCCGGGATAGCGGCTTTCCAGCTTCGTCACGATGCGCAGGGCGTGGCCGTTGTGATCAAAGCCGCCCCACGGCGCCATCGCCCGTTCCAGCGCATCCTCGCCGGAATGGCCGAACGGCGGGTGGCCCAGATCGTGGGCCAGCGCCAGTGCCTCGGTCAGGTCCTCGTCGAGGTGAAGTGCACGCGCCAGGCTGCGGGCAATCTGCGCCACTTCCAGGCTGTGCGTCAGCCGCACCCGGAAATGATCGCCATCGGGCGCCACGAACACCTGCGTCTTGTAACGCAGGCGGCGGAAGGCGCCCGAATGGATGATGCGATCACGATCACGCGCAAACGGGCTGCGCGTTGCCGATGCCGGCTCGGCATGGAAACGCCCGCGAGATTGCTCCCAATGGGTGGCGTATGGCGCGCGGTTCAATGAACCGATCTCACTTCACCGTTCCGGCCGCCTTCAGCGCCCCCACCTTGTCCGCCCCATAACCAAGCTCGGCCAGAATGGCATCGGTATCGGCGGCCTTCGTCATGCGCGGCTTGTCGGTCACGCTGGCGGAATAGCGCGGCGCCGGCGCCGGCTGCATCACGCCATCGCATTCGACAAAGGTGCCGCGCGCCGCGTTGTGCGGATGGTTGGGCGCCTCTTCCATGCTCAGCACCGGGGCGAAGCACACGTCGGTCATTTCCATCAGGTCGCACCACTGGTCGCGCGTCCGCGTACGGAACAGCGCCGTCAGCTTTTCCTTCAGCGCCGGCCAGCGGGATGCATCCATCTGCGCGGCGAATTCCGGATCATCCTTCAGGCCGGTCTTTTCCAGCAGCAGTGCATAGAATTGCGGCTCCAGGCTGCCGATGCTGATCCACTTGCCATCCTTGCATTCATAGGTGTCATACATGTGGGCGCCGGTATCCAGCAGGTTCACGCCGCGCGTGTCCTGCCAGATGCCGTTGGCGCGGAAGCCCCAGATCATCGCCATCAGCGCGGCGGCGCCATCGGTCATGGCGCAATCGATCACCTGGCCCTGGCCGGTGGTCTTGGCGTGCAGCAGCGCCGATACCATGCCGAACGCCAGCATCATGCCGCCGCCGCCGAAATCACCCACCATGTTGATCGGCGGGGTCGGCTTGTCGCCGGCGCGGCCATAGGCGTGGAGCGCACCGGCCAGCGCAATATAGTTGATGTCGTGCCCCGCCGCATTGGCATAGGGCCCGAACTGCCCCCACCCGGTCATGCGGCCATAGACCAGCGCCGGGTTCACCGCGTGGCAATCGGCCGGGCCCAGCCCCAGCCGTTCCGTCACGCCGGGGCGGAAGCCTTCGAACAGGGCATCAGCGGATGTCACCAGATCCAGCACCAGCGCGCGGCCTTCGGCGCTTTTCAGGTCCACCCCGATCACGCGCCGCCCGCGCAGCAACGGATCGCGCGCATCGATGCGCGCACCGGGCCGGTCCACCCGGATCACCTCGGCACCATGATCGGCCAGCATCATGCCGGCAAACGGCCCCGGCCCGATCCCGGCCAGTTCGATGATCCTGATCCCCTGCAGTGGCCCGGCCATGTGTTTCACTCCCCAGATGTCGTGCGGGCTACCCGTGCCATGCGCGCCCGAAAGGTCAAGCTGTCGGGCATGGCAGGGCACCCGAACCGCCGCGCCCACTGGCCTCCGGGCCGTGGATATGAGAGGCTTTGCCCAACGGAGAGCTGGTGGGGAAAGCGCCGATGCCGAATCTGCGAACATGTCAGGCCATGCTGCTGGCGGCGGCATTGCTGGGCGGCTGTGTCAGCCACAATCTGCGCGTGCCGCAGCCGGTGGTGGGCGAAACCCTGCACCAGGCCCGCACCCGCGCCGTGGGCTGGGGGGTGAGCGAGGATTACGCCATCGCCGACAAATGCGCCGACACCAACCGCATCGCCGAAGTGCAGGTGCGCACCAGCTTCTTCCAGGCGCTGGCCAGCGTGCTGACCCTGGGCCTCTGGCAGCCTGCCGACATCCGCTATCGCTGCGGCAAGCAGGAAACCGGTATCGGCGAGATTCCGCGCTGATCGCGCACGGCAAGGACAGGCGGCGATGGCCAGCATCCGGGAATTCGATGACCGCCAGTGGCACAACTGGCACCTGACCGAACGGGACGTGCCGATTGCCGCCCGTTTCGAACTGCATCGCAGGGCCGGTGCCAGCCTTGCCGAAATGCGGGCCAGCGCCGCTGCCGTGCAGGGGCTGATTGCCCGGGCCTTTGCCGAACGGCGGCGACTGCGCGCACACGGCGCCACCTGGTCGTTTTCGGCTGCGGCGTCCGTTCCCGGCGGCTGGCCGCTTGGTACCGGCTATGCCAACCAGCTGTTTCCCCTGCCCGAAACCCATGTTCCGCCCGGTTTCCAGGGTGATCGCACTGGGCTCGTGCTGTGCCAGACCGGCATTTCGGTGGCCGAACTCAACATGTATCTGGAACCGCGCGGCCGCTCGCTGGCCACCAGCGGCGCCTCCAACGGCCAGACGTTGGTTGGCGCGATGAGCACCGGCACGCATGGTTCGGCGATCGACCATCCGGCCATGCAGGGCCAGGTGCGAGCCATCCAGTTGATACCGGCGCCCGATCGCAACCTGTGGATCGAACCGGCATCCAACCCGGCAACCGATGGCCGGCTGGCCGCCGATCTGGGCGCGACGCGCATCGTCGATGATGCCCTGTTCGCCGCAGCGCTCGTGTCGCTGGGGGCATTGGGCGTCATCCATGCCGTGCTGATCGAAAGCGTGCCGCGCTTCCTGCTGGAAACCCATCGGCAACGGATGCTGCTCACGCCCGAACTGCACGCGGCGATGGCAGGCGGCGATCTGGCGGTCGCCTCTCTGCCGGGCGCGGATGTCGGCCAGGGGCCGCGCCGCCCCTATTTCTTCCAGTCGGTGGTGAATGATCATATCGACAAGGGCTGGGCCTATGTCACCGCCGCCTATCGCCGGGATTGGGATGATGGGCATGTGCTGGATTACGCGCTGCGCTCGCGGCGGGTGGCTGGCTATAATCTGGCGGTGGTGGTGGCCAATCTGCTGGCCGCCGCACCGGGCCTGGCGCCGGCCATCACCAAGGCCGTGCTGGCTGATCAGCTGTCCCCCATCGACGGGCGGGTGCTGAGCTGGGGCCAGAGCTTCAACTTCACCACGCCGCGCGCCGGCACGGCAGGCGCGGCCGTGGCGGTGCCGGCCGATCGGGTGCACGATGTGCTGGCGATCTTCCAGGCGGCCCTGCGCAAGGTGGGCAAGGCCCCCGCCGCCTTTGCCTGCCGCTATGCCCGGCAGTCACCGGGCCATCTGGCCTTCATCCGCGCGCCCTTCAGCGCCATCGTCGATATCGACGGGATCGACGCGCCGCGCACCCGGGCCCTGATGGCCCAGGCACTGGCCGATCTGCGTGCCGCCGGCATTCCCCACGCCGAACACTGGGGCAAGCTCAACCAGGCCACGGCAGCCAGCGTCCGTGATGCCTATGGCGATGATCTGGAACGCTGGCTCAAGGTGCGCGCCGATCTGCTGGATCGTGCCGGCGAACATGTCTTCGGCAGCCCGTGGCTGGACAGTCTGGGCCTGAGCAGCCCGCATTTCTGAAATCGGCCCATCCGGCAGGGCCCGCCGCCGCGCAACCCTGCCAAAATTCGCCGCTGCCACCCGCTGGACTTGCGCCGGCGGGCCGTGCCAGACTGCGCCACATTGAAAGCACGCAGGGCATGGCGAACATCACCATCTGGCACAATCCGAAGTGTGGCACGTCCCGCAACGCCTTGGCGTTGCTGCAGGAACAGGGCCACGCGGTGACCATCGTCGAATATCTGAAATCGCCGCCCGATGCAGCGACGCTGGCCGGCGTGGCCGCGGCCGTGGGCGGCGCGCAGGCCTTGCTGCGCACGCGCGGCACCGATGCCGAAGCGCGCGGCCTGCCGGCGGCAGACGATGCCACCGTGCTGGCCGCGATGCAGGCCGATCCCATCCTGATCAATCGCCCGGTGGTGATCGGCCCGCGCGGCACCGTGCTGGCCCGCCCGCCGGAAAAGGCGCTGGAAACCCTATGAGCATCCGTCCTGCCCGGCTGGAAGACGCCGAAGCCCTGGCCGCCATCTACGCGCCCGCCGTGCTGCACGGCACCGCCAGTTTCGAGGTGGAGCCGCCATCGGCGGCCGAAATGGCGGCGCGCCTGAAGAAGGTGCAGGCGCATGGCTGGCCCTGGCTGGTGCACGTGACGATGGGCCAGGTCGATGGTTATGCCTATGTCAGCCAGTTCCGCGATCGCCCTGCCTATCGCCACTGCGGCGAGACCAGCGTCTATGTCTCACCCGATGCGCAGCGCACCGGCATCGGCAATGCGCTGCTGATGGCGGCCACCGATGCCGCCCGCCGGTGCGGCTTCCGGCAGTTGGTGGCGGTGATCGGCAACAGCGAGAACGAAGCTTCCATCGGCCTTCATGCCGCCTGCGGGTTCGAACGGGTCGGCCTGTTGACTCAGGTGGGCGAGAAGTTCGGCCGCCGGCTCGACATCGTCATCATGCAGCGCAGCCTGGAAGGCCAACCCGCTTCCGCCGCACCCGCCGCCTGAGCGCGCTGCCCACCAGTCCGAAGCCCGCCATCAGCATCACCCAGCTCGCCGGCTCTGGCGCGCTCGTCGCCTGCGCGAGGCCAAAGCTGCGATCGTCCCACTGGCTGCCCACCAGCCCGGCAAGGCTGGGGGTGAAGCTGCTGAACACCGGATCCGGCAGCGTGATCCCATGCTGCCCACGCAGGTCGAAATAGGGATTGTCCCCATAGACATTGCCGCTGCCCGACCCGGTGATCTTCATGGCGGCCGCCCACGGCGCATCGGGCATCACGATCAGCATGTTGTCGGCGAACAGGCTGTCGGTGCAGCCAAGGCATGTGATCGTGTGCGGGCTGGTGGTCGCCGCATAATTGCCAACGAACGTGAGTCGGGTGGCGCTGAAATCATCTGGATCGAACGAAACAAAGGCCTGCTGCGGCCCGATGGCCAGATTGTTGAGCAGATAGATGTCGGACTGCACCGGATTGGCCGGCACGCTCCACAACTGGATGCAATCGGCATGATAGTCGGGCAAGGGCGCAAAACCGGTACAGCTGTTGTGCGATGCGATCAGGCGCTGGCTGTCGAGAATCTTCATGCCGTCCTCGCCGCCATTGGCAAACCGGTTGCGCGTCACCAGGCTGTCGGTCACGCTGCTCAGGATGGTGCTGTTGCGCAGACCTTCGAACCGGCTGTCGCGCACGGTGATGTGGGATGAACGCAGCACCCTGACCCCGGCCCCCAGGCGATCGCCACTGCCAGAAACCAGCACATCGCCCAAACTGACATGCGCGCTGTTCTCGATCCTGATGGCATCGCCGGTGCCGGGCGCGCGCCAATCTCCGCCCGAAAAGCGGATGTTCTGCACGTTGACCATGCGCAGCCCACCGGTGATCGTGGCCGCACTGGCATCAAGCGTGACACCGCCGAAATCACGATTGCGCCACAACATCGCATTGGCGAACACGCCTTCCATGCGGATCGTGTCGCCGGGCCGGGCCGCCGCCAGCGCGGTGGTCACCGTTTCGGGAGTCATCACCATAACCTGCCCGGCAACAGCCATGCCGGGCAGCGCCAGGCCCAGAATGGCCGCCTGCACAGCCCGCACGCCCCAGCGCCAAAGTCGCATGCCATCCCGGTTGATGCGCGCCATCCTGCCTGTCCTTCCTGCCATGCTCACCAGCGGCGGCGCGCCTGGTGCAGGCGGCCAAGCCGGTTAACGGCAGGGCAGTGGCGGGCTTTGCCTCACCGTGCCTAATCACGCGGCAGACGGCGCCTCAGGCCGGAGATCGCACGGCGCTGCGGCTGGCGCTTGCATCCGGGGCTGTGGCGGTTCATGGCGCGGGCATGGCCATCTCGCTGCTTTTCCCGACCGCCCTGTGGCAATCACGGCTTGATGATGCGGCCCTGCTTGCGGCGCTGTCGCACAGCTGCCGCAGCCTGTCGCACAGCTGCCGCAGCCTTGCCGAAGATGACGCGGCCGGCCGGCGCTGGTGCCGCGCGCATCATTATCGCGGCTACACCAGCTATGCCTCCCTGAACGATCTCCCGATGCGCGATCCGGCGTTCGCAACGCTGGCCCGCTGGCTGACACGGCAGGCCAGCAGCTTCGCCACCGCCGCCCATCTGGATCTGGGCGGCCGCAAGCCGCGGCTGGACAGCCTGTGGGTGAACATCCTCAAGCCGGGCGGTGGCCACAGCGGCCATATCCACCCGCACAGCATCGTTTCAGGCACGCTCTATGTCGACATTCCCGACGGTGCCGGTGCCATCCGCTTTGAAGATCCGCGCCTGCCGATGTTCATGCACGCGCCGCCGCGCAGCGCCGATGCCCCCGAAGCGCAGCGCCATTTCGTTCATGTCGCGCCGGTGGCCGGCACGCTGTTGCTGTGGGAAAGCTGGCTGCGGCACGAAGTGCTGACGAACGGAGCCAAGTCAGAGCGCATCTCGATCAGCTTCAACTTCGCCTGACGATTCGAGCGGCGCCATCGCCTGAAACGAAACGGCCCGCCGCTCCTGGGTGGGGGTGGAGCGGCGGGCCGGGCGGGCTGACCCCGCCTCGCTGACCAGCCCCGGGGGGAGGTGGTCAGTATACTGTCACATACAATGCCAAATCAGAAACGGAAGCCCAATTCGGCACCGATCACGCGCCGTTGGCCGGGCGAAATGAACGACCCACCAAATTCGATAGCCGGGATGACCTCGTTCAGCCACAATTTGTCGAGCAGGTTGTTGGCGAAAACGGTCGCGGTCCAGTTCTTGCCCTCGATGCCGGCACGCAGGTTGACGACCCCGAACGGATCGCGGCGCGTCACGTCATAGCGCGCGTTGCCCACCACCGCCGGCAGGCCCAGCGCCGATATCGGCAGCAGGCCGCTGAACAGGGTGGGCTTTTCCTGATCCTGCACGCTGTGGAACCAGGTCGGCCCGGTGAGGCGGTAATCGGCGCGGAAATTGGCCTTCAGGCTGTCGTTCAGCGGCAGGCTCACCTGCGTGCCAAGGTTCAGCGTGTAATCGGCGGTATAGGGGCTCTTGTTGCCCACCGTATCCGGCCGGCTGGCATTGCGCTTGATCTCGCTGCCCGTGAGGTTGCCGGAACCGAAGATGGTCCAGCCATCGACGATCTTGGCGGTCAGGTTCAGTTCGCCGCCCCAGATGTCGACACGGTCGATGTTCGACACCACGCGCAGCAGGCCAAAGCCGCCCACGAAGAATTCGAAGAACTGCATGTCGCGGACCTGGGTGTAATAGCCCGCCAGATCATAGGTGATGCGGCCATCGAGCAGGCTGCCCTTGATGCCGGCCTCGAACGCGCTCGATCGTTCCAGGCGATATTGATCGTTGATGGTGACGCCAGCGTTGATGGTGCCGGGTGTGACACCATCGTTGAAGTTCTGGTTCACGATGGCGGCCGAACCCTGGTTGTTGAAGCCGCCGGCCTTGAAGCCCACGCCCCAGTTGGCGAACAGCGCCGTATCGTCGTCGGGCTTGAAGGTGAGTGTCACCTTGGGCTGCAGCTGCTTGAAGGTGTTGGAAGCCGGCGGGATCGGGCCGCCCTGCTGGCCGGGGTTGATCGGGCCGCCCGTGATCGGATCGTTCACGAAGGGCACCAGATTTTCGGCGCGGCGCCGTTCGATGTCATAGCGCAGCGCCACGCCAAGGGTCAGTTGCTCCACCGGCTTCCAGTCGACGTTGCCGAACGCGGCATAGACATTGGTGCTGAACCGGTCGTTGAACAGCTGGCTGGTGGGATTGCTGCTGCCCGGCGGGTTGTACAGCGTCGGCAGCACGCCCTGGCCCAGATCGGCGCCCAGGCTCACCCCGGTCTCACGGTCGATATTGAGATAATAGAGACCAACCGACCAGTTGATCGGGCCATCCAGTGCGGACGCATAGCGGATTTCGCCGGAGATATCCTTCTGCTTGCGCACCTGCAGCTGGGTGCCATCGCAGGTGGTCGGGCTGTAGGCGCCGAAGGTCGAACCGGTGGCGGGATCGAAGATGAACGGCACCGGGGTCTGCCCGATGAAGGTGGGCGGCGCCAGCGGATAGCCGGTGAGCGCGGCGGTCGTGGCAAAGCAGCTGTTGGACGCCGCCACGCTGGCCGGTGTGGCGCCGGGGAAGGTGTAGCGGGCAAAGTCCGCCGAGGTGCCATCGGCGGTGAGCGACTGGTCCACATCGCTGTAGAGCAGCCAGCCGGTCAGCTTGCCGGTGCCGAAATCATGCTCGACGCGGGCGGAGGCTTCCCACGTCGTCTGCTCGTTGGTCGGGCGGATGTTGCTGTAATAACGGAACTGCCGCTCGTTCACATTTTCATAGAAGGCCGGGTTCACCGCCGCGAAATTGGGCAGGTGGAAGCTGGCGTTGAAGTTGATCGACGCGCCCGACAGGCGGGCATGGCGGCCTTTGATGTCCAGCGTGGTCGCGTCGCCCAGCCTTGCCACCACGCGCCCATCGAAGCCGTAGTTTTCCTGATCGTCCACCACCTTGGCGTTGTTCAGGAACTCGTTGCGCCAGAAGCCATCCGTGGTCTGATAATTGGCCGAAAGCACCACGCCGATCGTGTCGGTCACCGGTCCGGCGATGTGGGCAAAGGCCTGCGCCGTGCCCAGTTCGCCATAGTTGGCGCGCACCGCGCCCGACCAGGCGTCGCCGGGCATGATGGTGGACATCACGATGGCACCGGCAGCCGCGTTGCGGCCATAGATGGCGCCCTGCGGGCCCTTCAAGACTTCCACCTGGCGCAGCGTCCCCTGCACCTGGTTCAGCTGGGCGGTGTTGGTCTTCAGGATGCCGTCCACCACCAGCGCCACGCTGGCTTCGGCGTCACGGGCACCGTTGAGGCCGCGGATGTTGATCTGGGTATCGCCAGCCTCGGCAGTGCCCGACACGATGGTGACGCCCGGGGTCAGCTGCAGCAGTTCCTGGCTGCGGAAGGTGCCGGTGGCGGCCAGCGTTTCGGCCGTGATCACCGACACGGTGGCCGGCACGTCGATCAGCCGTTCCGAACCGCGCCGCGCCGTCACCACGATCTCGCCGGTGTCTTCCTCGACGGCTGCGGCCTGCTGGGCCAGGGCCGGGGATCCGGCAAGCGCCACGAGAGCCAGAGACGCCGACAGCAACAGCTGTGGCCGGACAATGCGCTGCGTGTTGGTCATGTTGGTCCCGCTCCCGATTCCCCGCCGCCCTTCCCGTTGCGGCCCTGGGCGCTATTGTATACAAAAGATGCTGGATGCAAGTTGGCTTTCATCCATCATCACGCCGTTCTGCCGCAAGGCGGAGGCAGCGTCACAGTTTTGCAACACGCGCGGAAGGAGGCCGGACATCATGACCAACAGCGCCGCCGACCGCGCCTATGCCGAAGTGCGCGGCCTGATCCTGTCGGGCGATGCCAGCCCGGGGACGCCGCTGCGCGAAGAAGCACTGGCCGATATCGTCGGGGTCTCACGCACACCGATCCGCGAAGCCCTGCGCCGCCTGGAAGCCGAACTCTACGCCGTGCGCACCCCCAGTGGTCGCTTGGTGGTGGCTGCCTGGGATGTGGACGATGTCGCTGAAATGTTTGCCCTGCGCGCGATGCTTGAAGGCCATGCCGCCGCCCGCGCTGCCACCCGCATGACGCCTGCGGATCTGGGCGAGCTGAAAGCCTGCAACACCCGGATCGAGCGCGCAATCGCCGCGCCGGAACCCGACATTGCCGGCTTCCTCGCCGGCAACCGCCAGTTCCACGATCTGATCATCAAGGCCTCGGCGTCGGCGCGTCTTGCCACCATGCTGTCGGGACTGGTGGAACAGCCCATCGTGCGACGAACCGCCACACGCTATGACCGCAGCGATCTGGAACGATCGGCGCACGAACACGGGCAGCTGATGCAGGCCATCTCGGCGCGCGATGGCGAATGGGCGCGATCGGTGATGACAGCGCACATCCGCCGCGCGCTTCACGCGTTTCGCGCCGCAAGCCCTTCAAAATAAACAATCATGTCTTCAAGGCCAACAATCTCCGCCGTCTTGGCGGCCAGATCGAACAGATTGGCTTCGTGCACGCTGGCCAGCCGGTCGCCCACCGCCTCGCGCACCACCAGCGGCACATAGCCCAGGCAGATGGCATCCACGGCCGAAGCGCGCACGCACCCCGATGTGGAAAGGCCGCAGATCACCAGCGTGTCGATGCCGGCGGCCTTCAACTGCGCATCCAGATCGGTGCCGAAAAATGCCGACGGATATTGCTTGGTGATCACCGCCTCCCCCGGCAGCGGCTGCAACGGCGCCTCGAACGCGCCCAGCGGGCTGCCGCGGTCGAACACCTTCAACGCGGCAATCTTGCGATAAAAGACCCCGCCATCGGCACCGCCCGGTTCATATTCGACCCGCGTGTGGAACACGGGCACCCCCTGCCGGCGCGCGACGTCCAGCAGGGCCGCAGCGGCATCGCGGGCCGATTCGACACCCGCACACAGCGGCGATTCAGGCGCGAAATAGGCCCGCGCGAAATCGATCATCAGCAAGGCGGGCGCATGGCCGGGCACAAGCCCCCGGCCAAAGCCGGCGGCGGCATAATCAGCGCCCGGATCGGCGGTATCATCGCTCGAATTCACGGCCTTTCCCTTCCACGATGACTATACAGCCGCACGGCAACTTTGTATACAAAATGCCATGTCTGCCACACCATTCCCGACCGATCCGGTCTCGATCGTAGAGGTTTCGCCGCGCGATGGGCTGCAAAATGAGCCGAATCTGGTCGAAACGGGCAGCAAACTGGCGCTGATCGGGCGTCTGATCGAAATGGGCGCACGCCGTATCGAGGTGGCCAGTTTCGTCAATCCGCGCCGCGTCCCGCAGATGGGCGACGCGGAAGCCGTGATCGCCGGCCTGCCGGCTGCGCCCGGCGTGCGCTTCATCGGCCTGTGCCTGAACGAACGCGGCGTCGATCGCGCCATCGCCACGCTGGGCGGCGCCCGCCCGCTGGATGAAGCCGGCTGCGTGCTGGTGGCCAGCGATACCTTTGGCGTCGTCAACCAGGGCCAGAAGATCGAGGACGGCATCGCCGCGAACAGCGCGATGTTGAAAAAGGCGCGCACCGCCGGCCTGTTCGCGCAGGTAACGATCAGCGCCGCCTTCGGCTGCCCCTATGAAGGCCCGGTGCCGGCAGACCGCATCGTTGATCTTGCCAGGCGCATGGCCGATGCCGGCGCCCAGGAAATCGCGCTGGCCGATACGATCGGGGTCGCCGTGCCGGCACAGGTGGGCGATCTCACCGCGCGGGTGATCGAAGCCATCGCCCCCATCCCCATCCGCCTGCACCTGCACGACACCCGCGGGCTGGCGCCGGCCAACGCCTGGGCCGGCTATCAGGCCGGTTGCCGCACCTTCGATTCGGCGCTGGGCGGCCTGGGTGGCTGCCCGTTCGCGCCGGGCGCCGCCGGCAATGTTGGCACCGAGGAGTTGCTGTATCTGTTCGGCCGGTCCGGCATTGCCACCGGCTATGATCTCGACACCACGCTGGACGCCAATCGCTGGTTCGCCACCGTCATGGGCCGGGCACTGCCCAGCCGGGCGGGCAAGGCCGGCGACTTCCAGCCCCGCCCCATTCCAACCGGAGCAAACACGTGAGCTACAGATTGGGCGTCGACGTCGGTGGCACCTTCACCGACCTGATCGTGATCGACGAGGCGACGGGCCGCGCCGTGCGCGACAAGGTGCCGTCCACCCCGCATGATCCGTCCGAAGCGGTGATCGCCGGCGCACGGCAACTGGCCGAAAAGGCCGGCATTTCGGCGGCCGATCTGTCGCTGTTCCTGCACGGCACCACGGTCGCCACCAACGCCGTGCTGGAACACAAGATCGCCCGCGTCGGCCTGATCGTCACCGAAGGCTATCGCCACATCCTGCAGATTGCCCGCAGCCTGGTGCCCGGCGGGCTTGCAGCGTGGATCGTGTGGCCCAAGCCCACGCCCATGGCACCGCTGGAAGCCACAATCGAGGCGCATGAGCGCATCGGTGCCGACGGCGCCATCGTCCGCCCACTGGACGAAGCGGCGCTGCGGCAGAGCCTGAAGCGGCTGGCGGCAGAGAAGGTGGAGGCCATCACCGTCTGCCTGATGAACAGCTACATGAACGATGCGCACGAACGGCGGATCGCGGAGATCTGCGCCGAGGAACTGCCCGGCCTGCCGATTTCCCTTTCGGCCGACATCCTGCCCGAAATGCAGGAATATGAACGCGCGCTCACCAC
>JALOSK010000070.1 GCA_025458465.1 Sandarakinorhabdus sp.
CCCGTGCGCCACTAAGCCCGAAGGCTTCGTTCGACTTGCATGTGTTAGGCATGCCGCCAGCGTTCGTTCTGAGCCAGGATCAAACTCTCAAGTTCATGCAACCAACCGCAGCGGGGAAAACCGCAACGGCTGACTGAAGTTCAGGAGCTTATTCTGTCTGCACAACATCACTGACATACCGGCAAAAAGCCGGTGTGCTTGTGGTATTGAGACATATAAGCTTTGGTTTTAACCACGGTTTCCGGAGCCTGAACCCCCGAACCGTGGACCGCCGCCCACATGTCCCTTCATTTAACCTACGATGTCAAAGAGCGACACTGACCTGTCCCCTGGTTGTCCAGGTTCCTGACCGGCATCTTGTCCGAGGTCGGCGACCAGCGCTTTGCCTTTCGGCGGCGGGCTTGTCGTCGGCGACGGGGGCGGCTTATGGTCCGCTCGGAACGCCCCGTCAACAACTTTTTTTCGGCGATTTCGGCGAACCGAAATCTTCGAAGTCCCGACACCACAACGATTGTCTGCCCACTTTGTCGGTGGGTCAAGCGACCGCTGTTGTTGCTGTGGCTTTCAGCGTGGCGCCGGAGCGCCGCGTCGGCCGGGAGCGCTCCTCTATGGGGAGGCCCGCGGCGGCGCAAGAGGTTTTTTGCGGAAACGCGAAATTTTCTGTCCGCTCCTTGGAAGAACCGAAGCAATGCCCGCGCTCCGCCCCCTGGCGGCACCCCGAATCGCCGAGCGCAGCCCGCAGGGGTGAATCGAATCCGCCCTCAGACGCCGGCTCAGCTGGCGATATAGTGCTTCAGCTCCTCCGCTTCCGCCTCGGCATCCTCGATCCGACGCTTCACCAGGTCACCGATCGACACCAGGCCCAGCACCATGTCGTTCTCCACCACGGGCAGATGGCGGAATCGCCTGTCGGTCATGATCGCCATGGCATCGCAGACACTGGTGTGCGGGCCGACCGTCACCACGGGCGCCGTCATGATGTCCCGCGCACATTCATCGAGAATCGCCCGCCCGTGCGTATGCAGGCAGCGCACAATGTCCCGTTCACTGACCAGCCCGGCGATTCGGTTGCCATCCATAACCAGCACCGCGCCGATGCGGTGGCGATGCAGCAGGGACAGAATCTCGCTCAAGGGCGATTCGGGGATGACGCTGACCAGCGGCTGCTTGCCGGCGAGAATCGAACCGATCATGATTCGCCTCTCCTTCCTTCATCCGGCCGGATGGCGCATAGGCGGTGGCCGGGCGCCGATGATGCGCGCATTGGCCGGGAAAGGCAAAGCTTGCAGTGACGAATCAGCCAACCCCACCGGGCGCCAACCCCTGGGCCCCCCTGCGCCGGTTGGTTCGCCTGTGCCTGTGGCTCAGCGTGCCGGCCATCGCCGTGGCCTATGGCTGGTTGTGGCGCAGCGGCGCGCCGATGCGCTGGGAACTGCTGCTGGCGGTGGCGGCCGGCATTGGTGGCACACTGCTGCTCACCGGGGCACTGATGGGGCTGCTGTTCGTGTCGAATCAGTCAGGCCATGACGCCAGCATCGGCCACGCGGACCGCGATCCGCACTGAGCTTCGCCCTCCAGGCGCGAATCAAGATTATTCGGCGGCTGGCTCTGCCACGGGCTTGCGGGCGCGTGTGCGGCGGCGCGGCGCGGCTTCTTCCGTCGCATCAACGGCCGGTGCTGCTTCATCGGGCACAGCTGCCGGTGCCGGCGATCCGGCAACTGCATCGCGCTTCAGGCCAAGCCGGCGAGCGGGTTCGGGGGCCGGTTCGCGGGACACGGCAGGCGGCAGCGCCTGCAGCAACGATTCGCGATCATCGGCCTGCATGTCGCCATCGGCTGCCGAATCACTGCGCGGGGCGTCGTTCCGGCGTTCACGGCGATCACGCTGCCAGTCACCACGCCGGCCTTCCTGGGGCCTGTCATCCCGCTGGCGATCACCACGCGGACGGTCTTCACGCGGACGGTCTTCACGTTGCCGGTCTTCGCGGGGGCGATCGTTGCGGCCGCGGGGCTCGCGCTGTTCGCGCTGTTCACGGGGCGCTTCCTCTGCCTCGCCCATGTCTGCGCCATCGTTGTCGCCATCATCGCCGTCGGCCATGTCATCGTCGTAACCGTCGCGGCCGCGCTGGCCATCGCTGCGGCCGTCACCGCGGCCTTCGGGCTGCCGTTCACGATAGTCGCCCAGCACGCGGAAATAATGTTCGGCATATTGCAGATAATATTCTGCGGTCACCCGGTCGCCGGCCTGCTGCGCGTCGCGCGCCAGCGCGCGATACTTCTCCAGCAGCTGGGTGGCGTTGCCGCGCTGGCGATTGTCCAGACGGCTGCCATAGTTGTTGCCGCCGGCCATCTGCTGCGGGCGCGGACCGCTGCTGCCGCCACCACGCCGACGCCGCTGGTTGTTCCTGATCAAGATCGTCGTTCCCGTATCTGGCCGTATCGGGCCGCTGTTGGGCAAAACACACCCCCACTCGCTGCCGGCCTCGTCGCACAGCGATCGAGGCTCTGCCATCCAGGGCCGGCGTTACCCCCGTATTGTCCTGCCGGCTGAAAATCCGCTGGATTGGCGATGCGGTTGGAGAAGGCCCGCTGCTCCAGGGCGCAGGCCACCTGAACGCGCCTTAGCCGGCCGCAGCCATTCCAACAAGCGGAAAATCGAGCCGCGCGAATCGCTATGGCCGTTTCGGCGCCATCTGCGCCATCAGGGCAAAACAGGCCTCCGGATCCTGCCGCTTCAGATCCAGCAGCTGCATTTCGGCCGCACCAGCCCGGCCCACCGGGATTTCCGGGCGATCCGCGGCGATGCCGTCCAGTATCTGCTGTGCCGCTTCGTGGATGGAAATGCCGGCATCCACCGGATCGTCGCCGGCGCCCTTCACGCTGCCATCGCCGCGCAGGGCATTGGCGCCGATACCGGTGGCAACGAAGCCGGGCGTGAGCACATGGACCTTCAGCCCGTGCTGGGCAGTTTCGGCCCGCAGCGCATCGGACCAGCCAATCAGCGCATGCTTGGCCGCGCAATAGCCGGTGCGCAGCGGCGAGCCGACCTTGCCGGCCACCGAGGCATTGTTGATGATGCGGCCCGAACCGCGTGCCACCATCGCCGGCAGCACAAGCTGCGTGAGGCGCAAGGGCGCGAAGAAATCCACCTCCATCAAGGTGCGATAGACCTCGAACTGCGTGTCGAGCGCCAGGCTGCGCTGCGAGATGCCGGCATTGTTGATCAGCCAGTCCACCCCGCCAGTCGCCCCCTGCACACGCGCCACGATGGCTGGCAGGGCATCCAGGTCGGTTGCCTCGAAGGTTTCGACGATGCTGCCGGAGCAATCGGCCGCCACCGCATCGAGTGCGGCCTTGTTGCGACCCGACAGCACCAGCCGCGCGCCTTCGGCAGCCAGCGCCAGCGCCAGCCCCTTGCCGATGCCGGCAGAGGCCCCGGTGATCCACACCCATTGTCCGGCAAAACGGCTCATTGGAAATAGCTCCAGCCTGCGGCGCGCACGCCGATCAGATAAAGATGCCCCCAGCCCAGAAACAGGAACCACAGCAATGCGCCGCCCAGCACCGCCACCAGGCCGGGCCACAGCGCCGACAGCGGCTGCCGGCCGTTGAGGATGGCGAAGAAGGGCACGTGGCTGGTGCGCGCCATGTGCGTGGCATAGCTGGGGTTCTGCTGCTTCTTCTTGATGTCCTGCATCAGCGTGCCGACCAACGCCAGGGTGGCCACGCCGCTGGCCAGCACGATGGTGCGCGGATCAGCGGTCATCACCATGTGCACCAGCGCCCAGATCACGAAGCTCCACATCATCGGGTGGCGGGTGATGCGCTGCACGCCCCTGGGTTCGCCATGCACGCCTGGCATCATCGCCGGGTTGGGCGCTGTCACCGATCCCACGAACAGGATGAAGGCCAGCAGCATCAGCGCCAGCGACGGGACGTAGAAGCTGGCCGGCGTGTCCCACAGGCGCGCCTTGGGGATCTGTCGCCACAGCTGCACCGCCGCGCCAAAGCTGGCCAGCGCGACCAGCGAATAGACGATCGCAAAGCCCTTTTCACCCAGCCGCGCCACCAGCGGCGCGCGCAGCGGGTGCGACAGAAGTTCGTGACTGGCCACGAACAGGCCGGTCAGGATTCCCAGCAGCAACAGATCCGGCACCCGCAACCCTCCCGTGACGCGCGCTGCGGCGCAGCGCCCGTGTCAGCGCGGATATTGCAACGGCAAATCGGTGCGGCCAAGGGCCTTGTATCGATTGGCCAGATCCGTTTGCCGGCTCCGCATCGGCTGGGCGGCGCCATCGATATAGACGGCCACCGGGGTGCTGGTGAGTTCCAGTGGATCGCCATCCCAGATCACCACGTCGGCGCGGCTGCCCACCGCCAGCGTGCCCAGATCGGCAAGCCCGAAGATGCGCGCCGGATTGGCGGTGATGCTGGCCAGCGCCTGCCCCTTCGTGAGGCCCTTGCCGCCCGGCACGGTGCCCTGCGCCACCGCGTTGCCGGCATAGCCGGGCAGGTTGACCGGCGTGGTGCCGCCAATCCCGCCCAGCGCACCCAGCGCCACTGTCACGCCGGCGGCCTGCAGATGGCCGGGATTGTTGCGGCTGGATGCCAGCGTCTCGAAATCGTCGGGCAGATCATACAGGCTGTGGGTGATCACCGGCACGCCGGCCCGCGCGATATCGGCCGCCACCAGCCAGGCTTCGCGGGCGCCGATCAGCACCGGGCGCAGGGCCGGATATCTCGCCTTCAGGTTCAGCACCTCGCGGATGTCGCTGGCGCGCTGGGCATGGATCAGCAGCGGCTGCCGGCCGGCCAGCACCGCCCCCAGCGCTTCGGCATCCAGCCGCTTGGTGAGGGAGCCGCTGTCCTGCCCGCGATCGAATGCGGCGGGGTTCGCCGCCAGCCGCGCCGCTTCGGCCAGCATGTTGGACAATTGCGCCCACGCCGCCGGGCGGGAGCCGCCGGCCAGCCGGGCGCCATTTTCGCCCATCTCCACATATTGAAAGGCGCGGGCCCTGGTGACCGTGGGGCCGTTGGCCGCCAGGCTGATCACCGCGCCCTGCCCGGCAAAGATATTGCTGCCCGCACCGGGCATGACCACGGCGCGGGTGATACCGGCCATGCGGTTGATGGCGAAATGCAGGCTGTTGGGATTGATGGCGGTGGAAAGATCAAGCGCAGCGGAAAAGGCCGATTGCCGGGCGCCGGCATCGTTGGTCTCGCGCACGCCTTCCACCTCGCTGATGCCAAGATCACTGGCCGCCGCGATGATGCCGGGCGTGATGATGCGGCCGCTGGCATCGACACGCGTCGCCCCGGCGGGCACGGCAAGGCCGCTGCCGATGGCGGTGATGCGGCCATTGTCGATGATGATGGTGGCGTTCTCGATCCGCTGTTCGCCCACACCGGTCAGCGCAGTGGCGCCGGTGATGGCCACTGGTGCAGCGATGGCGGGGGTGGCGGCCAGACCGGCCAGCAGCAGGACGCGCTTCATTTCACCTCTCCCACGCCCGGCTGGCCCAGTTCGAAATCCGATACCGGCCGGCGTTTGGGATCGCCCCAGTCATGCATCAGGGCGCCATCGATCCACACATGCGTGGGCCGCGCATAGACGCTGAACGGTTCGGCAGACCACAGCACCACGTCGGCCGCCTTGCCGGGTTCCAGGCTGCCGGTGCGATCGCCGATGCCAAGGCCCTTCGCCGGGTTCAGGCTCAACCACGTCCAGGCATGTTCGGGCGTGATGGTCATCCCCAGCCGGCGGCCGGCCGCCATTGCCTTGGCGGCTTCCTGGTTCAGGCGCTGAATGCCGTTGCCGTCATCGGAATGGACGATGGCGCAGGCCCCGGCCGCATCGACCAGCGCGATATTCTCGCGGATGCCATCAAAGCTTTCCATCTTGAAGCCATACCAATCGGCCCACATCGCCGAACAAATGCCTTCGGCCTTCAGCATGTCGGCAATCTTGTAGCTTTCCACAGCGTGATGGAAGGCGGTCACCTTGTAGCCGAACTCGCGGCTCATGCTGATCACGTTGGCCATTTCATCGGCGCGATAGCAGTGGTTCTGAATCAGGATCTCGCCCGCCAGCACCCCGGCCAGCGTATCGAGATTCAGCTCCCGGCGCGGCGCATCGGTGGGCTTGGCGGTGCCGGCCTCGGCCCGCCTGGTGTAATCATCCCATTTGCGCTTGTAGATGGCCGCGTCCGACCACAGCTGACGCGCATAGGCGATATTGCCCATGCGCGTGGCCGGCAGCTGGTTGCGGCTGCCATAGACGCGCTTGGGGTTTTCCCCGCAGGCCATCTTCAAACTGTAGGGCGCGCCCGGAAACTTCATTTCCTGCACGCTGCGGCCATAAACAGGCTTCAGCGTGACGCCGCGCCCGCCGAACAGATTGGCCGAACCGGGCAGCGCGTGCAGCGCGGTGATCCCGCCGGCCAGCGCGCGTGAAAAGCCGGGATCCTGCGGCCACACGCTGTGTTCCGCCCATACTTCCGGGCGGGCCGGGCTGGTGGCCTCGTTGCCGTCGCTGTGCGCCTGCACGCCGGGGCTGGGATAGACGCCTAGGTGGCTGTGGATGTCGATGATGCCGGCGGTCACATATTTGCCGGCCGCCTCGATCAGGCGGGCGCCTTCCGGCACGGCAACCGTGGCGCCGATCTCGGCCACCTTGCCGCCTTCCAGCCGGATCATGGCATTTTCGTATCGACGGCCGGCCCCATCATAGATGGTGGCGCCGCGGATCACCGTCGTCTGGCCTGGGTAAGGCTTGTACTGGCTGGGCCAGGGATCCTTGGGCACCTGCACCACGACTGGCGGGCTGGCCGGTTCTGACTTGCGGTCCTTCGCCTGTGCTCCCGTGGTCAGCGCACTGCCTGCAACTGCCAGCAACAACCATGTTCGCATCATGCACTCCCCTGCCTGGCGCCATGCTTGGCCGCCCGGCAGCAGAGTGCAAATTGCGGGAAATCCCTTATTTCACCCCGTGCATCAGTTTCCTGAGCAGCGGCGAGATCAGCAGCAGCACGCCACCGATGATCACCGCCGCCCAGCCGATGGTTTCGAACGTGGCGGTATAGGTGTCGAGGCTGACCTTCAGGTTGGTCACCTGCCCGCCCACCGTCTCCACGCTGGCCACGCGCGCCACCAGGCCGCCCACATATTGGGCGCAGGCGATGGACACGAACCACAGGCCCATCATCAGGCCGACGATGCGGGCGATCGACAGCTTGGTGATCATCGACAGGCCCACCGGCGAGATCATCAGTTCGGCGATCGAGTGGATGAGATAGAGGCCAGCGAGCCACCACAGGCCCACCTTGAAATCCGGCCCGGCAAACTGGCTGCCCCACACCAGGAACAGGAAGCCGCCGCCCACGCCGGCCAGCGCCATGCCGAACTTCACCGGGATGCCGGGTTCCAGCCCGCGCCGGCCCATCGCCTGCCAGAGCAGGCTGAACACCGGTGCCAGCAGCACGATGAAGATGGCATTGAAGAACTGGGTCTGCGCCGGCACCAGATCGAACAGGCCGAACACCGAAAGATCGGTGTTGCGGGCCGCGAACAGCGTCAGGCTGGAACCGGCCTGTTCGAACAGCGTCCAGAACACCACGTTGAACACGATCAGGACAATGGCGGCGATCATCATCTGCCATTCGGCCCGCGTGCCCACCGCGATCGACCAGATCGGGATCACGATGATCGACAGCAGGAAGGTCGCGAACAGCAACTTGCCCAGGATCGGCAGGCCCATCAGATAGCCGATGAAGCCTTCGCCCTCCACCGGCGGCGGCGCCGCCATCAGGTTGGTGAACAGGAACCACACCAGCGGCACCGTCAGGATGGCGCCAGCATAGATGGCCAGATCACGCTTGGGCGCGTCTTCCGGTGGCTCGCCATAACCGGCCAGCTTGGGCCCGGCGAACTGGATCAGATACCACGACAGCGTCATCCCCAGCGCGGCGAGCAGGAAGCCGGCCCACCAGCCATATTTGTCAGCGAGGAACGGGCAGGCCAGCTGGCTGCCCAGCGAACCCAGGTTGATGCCCATGTAGAAGATGGTGAAGCCGGCATCGCGGCGCGTATCATCCTTGGCATAAAGGCTGCCCACCATTGTCGAGATGTTGGGCTTGAAGAAGCCATTGCCAACGGTGACGGCCGACAGGCCGATCAGCAGGATGGTGACCATCAGCGGATCACGCTCCCCACCTGCCTCAAAGCCGCCCTTGGCGATGCGGCGGGCCTCGGCACCGTCGCCAGCCAGCAGCGACACGCTGCCATCCTCGTTGCCCTTGATGGCGAGTTTCTGGCCATCGACGGTGATGAACTGCGTCTTGCCCGTGTCGCCGGCTTCGACGCTCACGGCATATTGCTGGCCGTCGATCTTGGCCCACGGCTTGGCGGCTTCGCCGCCAAAACACAGGATGAAATAGCCCAGCGCCATCAGGATGGCGCCGAACTTCACCGCCTTCTTCGAACCCAGGTAGCGATCTGCCAGCAAGCCGCCAATCAGCGGGGTGAGATACACAAGGCTGGTGAAGCCACCATAAAGCCCGGTCACCGTCTGATCTGAAAACAGGAAATGATCGGCCAGATACAGCGTGAGCAGCGCCCGCATGCCGTAATAGCCAAAACGCTCCATGGCCTCGGTGGTGAACAGCCGCGCCAGCTGTGCCGGGTGGCCGAACCATTGCGGGCGGGTGTCTGCCACGGCGGCGGCTGCATTCTCGCTCAAAATCCGTCTCCCTCGCGCGGCCCTGCGGCCCGAGCATGGGGAGAGGTGATAGCGGCCCCGATGCGGCGCGCCAAGCATGACCGGGAATTAAGGTGCAGCGCAGCCGTTCAGGACGACAGTTACGCCATGCGCCATCTCATCCCTGCCCTCCTCGCCCTGCTGCCGCTGCCCGCCAGCGCCGCGCCCGTGCTGCTGCTGCCCGATCGGGTGTTCGATGGCGAGATGATGCACCCCGGCTGGCAGGTGCTGGTGGATGGCAGCCGCATCGTTGCGGTGGGCGCCAACCTGGCCGCCCCTGCCGATGCCCGCCGCATCACGCTGGCCGGGCAGACGCTGATGCCCGGCATGATCGAGGGGCACAGCCACCTGTTGCTGCACCCCTACAACGAGGTGCCGTGGGATGATCAGGTGCTGAAGCAGAGCGAGGCCTATCGCGTGGCCCGCGCCGTCACCCATGCCCGGGCCACGCTGATGGCCGGCTTCACCACGGTGCGCGATCTGGGCACCGAAGGCGCCGGCACCGCCGATGTTGGCCTGAAGCGCGCCATCAACGACGGCATCATCCCGGGCCCGCGCATGATCATCGCCACCCGCGCCATCGTGGCGCCGGGCAGCTATGCCCCCAAGAACGACGCCCATCCCGTGCCGCAGGGCGCCGAAGAGGCGGACGGGCCCAACCTGGTGAGCGCGGTGCGCCGCCAGATCGGTGCCGGGGCGGATGTGGTGAAGCTGTATGGTGATTATCGCTGGCGCCCCGGTGAAGGCAGCCGGCCCACCTTTTCGCAGGCCGAGATTGCCGCCGCCGTGGCCGCCGCCCATGATGCCGGCCGCCAGGTGGCCGTGCACGCCAGCACCGCCGAGGCCATGCGCCGCGCCAGCCTGGCCGGGGTGGACGTGATCGAACATGGCAGCGAAGGCGATGCCGCCACCTTCGCGCTGATGGCGAAGAACCGCACCGCGCTGTGCCCCACGCTGGCCGCCGGCGACGCCATCGCCCGTTATCGCGGCTGGAACGGGCAGGAACCGGCGCCGGCCGACGTGCAGCAGGATCGCGCCACCTTCCAGCTGGCGCTGAAGGCCGGCGTGCCGATCTGCATGGGCGGCGATGTTGGCGTCTACACCCACGGCACCAACGCGCGGGAAATGCTGCTGATGGCACAGGCGGGCATGCCCAATGGCGCGGTGCTCACCGCCGCCACTGCCGGCAACGCGCGCCATTTCGGCCTGGCCGATCGCGGCCGCGTGGCGCCGGGCCTGCTGGCCGATCTGGTTGCGGTGCCGGGCGACCCGCTGGCCGATCTTTCCGCCGTGACCCGGGTGCAGTTCGTGATGAAGGGCGGCGATGTGGTGAAGAGCGCGCGCTGATTGGCAACCAGCCGCTGCCCGGATAAGAACGCCGGCCATGGACAGCTTCAACGACACCACCAGCACCGCCAGCCTGCTGGCCACCCGCCGTTCCGGCAAGGGGCGCGAGATGATCGCCCCCGGCCCGGATGCCGGGCAGTTGCAGGCCATCCTGCACGCTGCCGCGCGCGTGCCCGATCATGGCAAGCTGAACCCGTGGCGATTCGTGGTGATCGAAAACCGTGCGGCCTTTGCCGAAGCGCTGATGGCCATCTACCTGGCCGGCAAGCCCGATGCCGGCCGGCTGGAGCGTGAGGCCGTCACCCAGTTCGCCACCCAGGCGCCGCGCCTGATTACCATCATCGCCAGCCCGAAGCCCAGCCATATCCCGCTGTGGGAACAGGAACTTTCGGTGGGCGCCGCGTGCCAGAACCTGATGCTGGCCGC
>JALOSK010000071.1 GCA_025458465.1 Sandarakinorhabdus sp.
GCCAAGGCGCGGCTGTTCACGATGCAACAGGCCGGCAGCACGGCAATCGTCGGCAGCGCGGCTCAGGCGGCGTGGAACGTGCAGCGCGGCCCCGGCCAGACGATCCGCATCGAGGATGTGGCGCTGCCCGGCAACCAGTCCGACTGGCCGGGCCTGCAGGGCCCGCACAATCTGGAAAACGCCCGCGCTGCCGTGGCCGCTGCCCGCGCGCTGGGCATCGCCGATGACGTGATTGCCCGCGGCCTCGCCAGCTATCGGGCGCTGGCCCACCGCATGGAACCGGTGGGCGAGGTGGGCGCCGTGCTGTTCATCAACGACAGCAAGGCGACCAATCCCGACAGCACCGCCCCGGCGCTGGCCGCCTTCGCCCGGTGCCACTGGATTGCCGGCGGCCGGCCCAAGCTGGACAGCGAAGGCCGTGCCGATCTTTCCGCCGTGCGGCCGCACCTGTCCCACGTTGTCCACGCCTGGCTCATCGGCGAGGCGGCGCCAGCCTTTGCCGCGCAGCTGGCGCCCCATGTGCCGGTCACGCAGGCCGGCACGCTGGATGCGGCGCTGGCCGGCGCGGCGGCAGCAGCAAGGCCCGGCGAGGTCGTGCTGTTCAGCCCGGCCGCCGCCAGTTTCGATCAGTATCGCGATTTCGAGCAGCGCGGCGATGCCTTCCGCGCCGCCGTCGCCCAGCTTCAGGGAGAGGCCGCGTGAAGATCAGCGCACCAGGCGGCAGGAACACGCGCCCGCAGGCCCTTGCCCTGTCACGCGGGGACCGTTCGATCTGGGGCCGCTGGTTCTGGACGATCGACAAGACGCTGCTGATCATCATCTTCGCGCTGATCGCCGCCGGCATCGTGGCCGTGGCCGCGGCCTCGCCGGCCGCCGCGCGCCGCCTGTCGGGCAGCAGCTTCCGTTACGATGATCTCTATTTCCTCTATCGCCAGCTGGGCTGGGTGGCACTGGGCGTGCCGCTGATGCTGGCGACATCGATGCTGGATGTGCGCACGCTGAAGCGCGTGGCGGTGGCCGGCACGGTCCTGTGCCTGCTGGCGCTGGTGCTGGTGCCGTTCATCGGCGGCGGCGCCAACGGCGCGACGCGCTGGATCCAGTTGCCCGGCTTCCAGTTCCAGCCATCGGAATTCTTCAAGCCCTTCTTCATCATCACCACCGCCTGGCTGCTCAGCCTGAAGGTGGAGGACGGCAGCCTGCCCACGATGCAGATTTCGGCCGCGGTGCTGGCGATGGCAATCATCTGCCTGATCGCCCAGCCCGATGTGGGCCAATCCGCCCTGATTGCCGCCGTCTGGTTGGTGCAGGCCACGCTGGCCGGCCTGTCGCTCACCATCATCGGCATCCTCGCGGCGCTGGGCGTGGTGGGGCTGATTGGCGCCTATTTCACGCTCGATCACTTTGCCGCCCGCATCGACAAGTTCCTGACCGGCGCCGGCGACACCTTCCAGATCGACAAGGCGCTCGATTGTTTCCGCGCCGGCGGCTGGCTGGGCACCGGCCCGGGCGAAGGCCGCATGAAGTTCCGCCTGCCCGAAGCCCAGACCGATTACATCTTCTCGGTTATCGGCGAGGAGTTCGGGCTGGTCGCCTGCTTCCTGCTCGCCGGCCTGTTCATGGGCCTGGTGGTGCGCGCGCTGCTGGTGGCGATGGACGAGGATGATCCGTTCGTGTTCCTCGCCACCGCCGGCCTTGCCACCCAGTTCGGCCTGCAGGCCTCCATCAACATGATGGTGAACCTGTCGCTGCTGCCATCGAAAGGCATGACGCTGCCGTTCATCAGCCACGGCGGCTCCTCGTTCCTCGCCATTTCGCTGGGCGCCGGCCTGCTGTTGGCGCTCACCCGCTGCAACCCGTTCCTGAAGGGCCAGGTGTGGAACGGTGGCGGTGCAGCGCGCTTCCCCACGGCGCGCGCCGCATGACAGAGGAACGCCTTGATTCCCGGCCGCGCCAGATGACCCCAGGGCCCAAGGTTTCCGGGGGCGGCACCTATGTGCTGTGCGCCGGCGGCACCGGTGGCCACATGGTGCCGGCGCATTGCCTTGCGCTGGAATTGATGGCGCGCGGCCACAAGGTGCATCTGGTGACGGATGAACGGGGCCTGCGCTTTCCCGGCCTGTTCCCCGGCGTGCCGGTCACGAAGGTGGAAGCCGCCTCCACCGGCCGCAGTGGCTGGCGATCGTTGCCGCAGGTGGCGCTGTCCATCTGGCGTGGGCGCAGCGCGGCGCGGCGGCTCTACAAGGAACTCCGGCCACGCGCCGTGGTGGGCTTTGGCGGCTATCCGGCGCTGCCGGGGCTGCTGGCCGGCCTGTCGCTGTATCTGCCCTGCCTGATCCACGAACAGAACGCCGTGCTCGGCCGCACCAACCGCTATCTGGCGCCGCGCGTGCGGGCCATCGCCACCAGCTGGCCCAAGGTGCGCCGCATGGAAGGCGCCTGGCAGCGCCGTGCGCACTTCGTCGGCAATCCCGTGCGGCCCGAGGTGATTGCCGCCGGCCAGGCCCCCTTCCCCGCCGATGCGCCGCGCCTGAAATTGCTGGTCACCGGCGGCAGCCAGGGCGCTGCCATCCTGAACAGCGTGGTGCCCGCGGCCATCGCGCTGCTGCCCGAACCGGTGCGTGCCAGCCTTGATGTCACCCACCAGGGCCGCGATGAAGACCGCGAGGCGATGCTGGCCGCCTATCGCGCCGCCGGCATCACGCCGCGCATCGCCGCCTATTTTCCCGATCTGCCGGCCGAGATGGCCTCCAGCCACATCGTCATTGCCCGGTCGGGCGCGTCCACGGTGGCGGAACTGGCGGTGATGGGGCGCCCGTCCATCCTGATCCCGCTGCCCATCGCCACCGATGATCACCAGGCCGACAATGCACAGGCGCTGGTGGCGGCCGGAGCCGCCCGGATGATTCGTCAACAAGTATTTACGCCCGACACCCTGGCCGAGGCCTTGACGCCATGGCTGACCGACCGGCAGGGCTTGCGCGAGGCCGCCGCAGCCGCGCGCGCCGCCGGGCACCCCGATGCGGCCGTGCGGCTGGCCAATCTTGTCATCGCCACCGGATTGATCGCATGAACCCGCCCGTTTCCACCACCCTGTCCCCGGCCGATACCGCCCTGCGCCTGCGGCCCGGCTTCCGCACCGATATCGGCGTCATCCACTTCGTCGGCATCGGCGGCATCGGCATGTCCGGCATTGCCGAGGTGATGGCCAACCTGGGCTTCGAGGTGCAGGGCAGCGACGCGGCCGAATCCTATGTGGTGGAAGGCCTGCGCCGGAAGGGCATCACCGTCTTCATCGGCCAGAAGCCGGAGAATGTCGCCAATGCCGCCGTGCTGGTGATCTCCACCGCCATCAAGGCCGACAATCCCGAAGTGATGGCCGCCCGCGCCAGGCGCATTCCGGTGGTGCGCCGGGCCGAAATGCTGGCCGAACTGATGCGCCTGAAAAGCTGCGTGGCGGTGGCCGGGACCCACGGCAAGACCACCACCACATCGATGGTCGCCACCCTGCTGGACGCCGGCGGGCTGGATCCCACGGTGATCAACGGCGGCATCATCAACAGCATCGGTTCCAACGCCCGGCTGGGCGCGTCGGACTGGATGGTGGTGGAAGCCGATGAAAGCGACGGCAGCTTCCTGCGGCTGACCGGCACCTTCGGCATCGTCACCAACATCGATCCGGAACATCTCGATCACTGGGGTGATTTCGACGCGGTGCGCCGGGGCTTCGAGACGTTCGTGCATTCGGTGCCCTTCTATGGCGCCGCCATCCTGTGCATCGATCACCCGGAAGTGCAGGCGCTGATCGCCCGCGTGGCTGACCGGCGCATCATCACCTATGGCTTTGCCGCCACCGCCGATGTGCGCGGGCTGGACGTGGTGCCGGTGCCGGGCGGCAATCGCTTTTCGGTGCTGGTGCGCACGCGCGGCGGTGCCGGGGATGGCCAGCGCCGCATCGACGATCTGGTGCTGCCGATGCCGGGCCGCCACAATGTGCAGAACGCATTGGCTGCGATCGCCGTCGCGCTGGAACTGGGTGTGGACGATGAATCCTTGCGCGCCGGCCTCGCGCGCTTTGGCGGTGTGAAGCGTCGCTTCACCAAGGTGGGCGAGGTGGCCGGTGCCACCATCATCGATGATTATGGCCATCACCCGGTGGAGATCCGCGCCGTGCTCGCCGCTGCCCGTGAAGGTGCGCAGGGTCGTGTCATCGCCGTGGTGCAGCCGCACCGCTTCACCCGCCTGCGCGACCTGATGGGCGAATTCTGCGCCGCCTTCAACGATGCCGACATGGTCTATGTCGCCCCCGTCTATGCTGCCGGCGAAACGCCGATCGACGGCGTGGATGCCGCCGCGCTGGCCGCCGGGCTGGTCGCCGCCGGCCATCCCAGCGCCGAAACCGTGACCGGGGCGGACAATCTGGCGGTCAAGCTGGCTGGCGTGGTGCAGCCGGGTGACCAGGTGATCTGCCTGGGCGCCGGGGACATCACCAAATGGGCAGCAGGCCTCGCCGATGCCATCGCCAAGGTGAAAACCGGGTGAGCCTGCTGGCTGCCTTGCCGCCCGCCAAGGGCAAGCTGACGGCCGCAGCGCCGCTGGCCCCGCTGGTGTGGTTCAAGGCCGGCGGCCCGGCGGACTGGCTGTTCGAGCCGGCCGACGTGGATGATCTGCGCGCCTTCCTGAAAGCGCTGCCGGCCGATGTGCCGGTGATGGCGCTGGGGCTGGGCAGCAACCTGATCGTGCGCGATGGTGGCGTGCCGGGCGTGGTGGTGCGGCTGGGCAAGGCGTTCGGCAAGGTGAGCGCCGATGGCGAGACCCTCTCCGTCGGCGGCGGCGCTTCGGGCATCGCGGTGAGCAGCGCCGCGCGGGATGCCGGGATCACCGGCCTTGAATTCCTGCGCGGCATCCCGGGCACGGTGGGCGGCTTCGTGCGCATGAACGGCGGCGCTTATGGCCGCGAAGTGGCCGATGTGCTGGTGGACGCCACCATTGTCACACGCGATGGCGGCATCGAAACCCGGCCGCTGGCCGCGCTGGATTACAGCTATCGCCATTCCAACCTGCACGATGGCGAGATTGTCGTGGCGGCCCGCCTGCGCGGCCAACCCGGCGACAAGGCCGCCATCCAGGCCGAGATGGACCGCATCGCCGCCGCCCGCGAGGCCAGCCAGCCGCTGCGCACCCGCACCGGCGGCTCCACCTTCAAGAACCCGCCCGGCCACCGGGCGTGGGAGCTGGTCCACAACGCCGGCTGCCGGGGCTTGCGCGTTGGCGGTGCCGAAGTTTCGGCCAAGCACAGCAATTTCCTGATCAACAGCCACCGCGCCAGCGCCGCCGATATCGAGGCGCTGGGCGAGCTGGTGCGGGCCCATGTGCAGCGGACGCAGGGCGTGGTGCTGGATTGGGAAATCCAGCGGGTCGGCCGGGTGCAGGAGAGCGTGCAGTGAAGGTCGCGGTGCTGATGGGCGGCTGGTCCGCCGAACGCGACGTGTCGCTCACCTCCGGGCGCGGCATTGCGCAGGCCTGCCGCACGCTGGGCCACGAAACCATCGAGATCGACATGGGCCGCAACGTGGCGCAGCAGCTTGCCGCCGCCGCGCCGGACGTGGTGTTCAATGCCCTGCACGGCACGCCGGGCGAAGATGGCACCGTGCAGGGCCTGATGGACCTGCTGGGGCTGGCCTATACCCATTCCGGCCTCACCACCTCGGCCATCGCGATCGACAAGGAACTCACCAAGAAGGTGCTGGTGCCGGCCGGCGTGCCGATGCCGCAGGGCAGGCTGGTGGTATCGGACAGCCTGTTCGAGGCCGATCCGCTGCCGCGCCCCTATGTGCTGAAACCGGTGAATGAAGGCTCCTCCGTTGGGGTCGCCATCGTCACCGACGAAAGCAATTACGGCCATCCCATCCGCCGTGATGTGCCCGGACCATGGATGGAATTCGAAACGCTGCTGGCCGAGCCTTTCATAGCCGGCAAGGAACTGACCGTTGCGGTGCTGGGCGACGAGGCACTGGCCGTGACCGAGCTGAAGCCGGCCCAGGGCTTCTATGATTACGACGCCAAATATACCGATGGCCTGACCGTGCACGAATGCCCGGCCAGCCTGCCGCCGGAGATCGAGGCGGCCTGCCTGGCCCACGCCCTGACCGCACATCGCGTTCTGGGCTGTCGGGGCACCAGCCGCAGCGATTTTCGCTGGGACCCGGCGCAGGGGCTGGCAGGGCTGTTCCTGCTGGAAGTCAACACCCAACCCGGGATGACGCCGCTCAGCCTGGTGCCCGAACAGGCGAAGCATCGCGGCATTTCCTATGAACAGTTGGTGCAGCGCCTGATCGACATGGCGCTGGAACAGCGGAGGGGAGGCAGGGAATGACGGCCGCCGTTCTGAAACGTGGCGCCCGTGCGCCCAAGGCCCGCCCCCGCCGCAGCCCGGCCGCCGCGCGCGCCAGTTTCCAGCCGCCCACCCGCCAGCAGATGACGATCGGCGCCGGCGTCATCCTCGCGGCCGCGCTGCTGCTGACCATCGCGCTGGGCCTGCCGCAGCGGGCCTGGGCCGGCTTTGTGGCGTGGACCGCGGCCAACGGCTGGGAAGTGCGCCATGTCGAATTGACCGGCGCGCGCCAGCAGGACCGGCTCGCCATCTATGCCGCAGTGCTCAATGGCCCCACCAACGCCATGCTGGCCACCGATCTGGACGATGTGCGCACGCGCCTTTCCGCGCTGCCCTGGGTGGCCGATGCCAGCGTGCAGCGCCGCCTGCCCGATACGCTGGTGATCGAGGTGATCGAGCGCAAGCCGGTGGCGCTGTGGCAGCATCACCGCCATCTCGCCGCCATCGACATCACCGGCAAGGTGCTCACCGATCAACGGCTGGAGCGCTGGAACGATCTGCCGCTGCTGGTGGGCGCTGGCGCCAACAGGCGGGTGAAGGATGCGCTGGAACTGCTGGCGGCGACCCCTCTGGGCAGCGAAGTGGATGCCGCCGTGTTCGTCGGCAACCGCCGTTGGGACCTGAGGTTCAAGAGCGGCGAGACGCTGGCCCTGCCCGATCAGCCGGCGCAGGCCCGCGCCGCGCTCACCCGCTTTGCCCGGCTTGACGGCAAGGGCCCGGAACGCCTGCTGGGCGGGCATTTCACCCGGTTCGATCTGCGGCTGCCCGATCGCATGATCGTTGCCGGCCCGGCCGTGGCCGCCAGCCTTGCCGAGGCGGAAAAGGCCCGCAAGGCCGCCGCCCAGGCCCAGGCCATCTGAAGGAAGGAGCACAGGCCCGCCATGCCCCCCCGCATCCCCATCCCTCCCCTTGGCCGCGGCCAGACGGAACGGCCGGTGGCCGTGCTGGATGTCGGCACGTCCAAGGTGTCGGCGCTGATCGCCCTGGTTGGCGGGGATGAACCGCCGCGCGTCATCGGCAGCGGTCAGAAGCCCTGCGTGGGGCTGAAGCGCGGCACGGTGACCGATTTCGACAAGGCCGAAATGGCCATTCGCGGCGCCATGGACCAGGCCGAACGCGCCGCCGGCGTGCAGATGGACAGCGTGATCGCCAGCTTTGCCGCCGGCAACATGAACAGCTCCATGGCCGGCGCCGAAATCGACATCGCCGGCGCCAGCATCACCCCAACCGACATGGTGACCCTGCGCCAGGCCGGCCGCGCCGCCATCGATCCGCGCGGCCGGAGCGTCATCCACGCGCTGCCGGCGCTGTATACGCTGGATGGCCTGCCCGGCATTGAAAGCCCCCTGGGCCTGCATGCCGATCGGCTGGGCGTGGATATCCACGTGGTGACCGCCGACACGCCGGCCATCCTGAACTTCACCCGCGCCGTGGCGCAGGCGCATCTGGGCCTTGCTGGCCTGGTATCCAGCCCGATCGCCGCCAGCCTTGCCGTGCTGGACGACGAGGAACGCGACATCGGCGTGGCGCTGATCGAGATCGGCGCCGGCGTCACCAGCATCGCCGTGCACAAGTTCGGCATCGTGGTGGGCGTTGCCACGGTGCCGATCGGCAGCGCCGACATCACCGACGACATCGCCGCCGCCTTCGCCACCCGGCGCAGCGTGGCCGAGCGACTGAAGACCTTCGATGGCGCCGCCGTGGCCACCATGCGCGACCAGACCGATCCGGTGATCATCCCGCCGGCCGTGGATGATGGCAGCGTGGAACCGCTGAAGGTGCCGCGCGTGCAGCTGGTGAATGTCATCCGCACCCGGCTCGACATGCTGTTCGGCGAAATTGCCCGCGCGCTTTCGGCCCTGGGCTTCGTGGGCCCGCAGGCACGGCGCGTGGTGCTCACCGGGGGCGGCGCCGATCTGCGCGCCATCGCCGATTATGCCGGCACCGCGCACAGGAAGGCCCGGCCTTTGCCACGCTGGCCGGGCTGGTGCTGTTCGGATCCCGCGATCCGGGCGACCTGTGGCACCAGCCAAACACGCGCGAAGCTGCGACATCGCGTCGCGGCTTGACAGGTGTTTTCGAAAAACTGTGGGGAAGTCTGTGAAGGCGCTTCCCACCGATTCGCTCATCAACTAGTATGAATCTGGCAACGGGGGAGACACGACATGTTGGAATTCGCCAAGCCGGAATTGACGGAACTGAAGCCTCGCATCACCGTGGTTGGCGTGGGTGGCGCCGGCTGCAACGCCGTCGCGAACATGATCGCCGCCGATCTGATGGGCGTCGAATTCATCGTCGCCAACACTGATGCGCAGCAGCTGGCGATGAGCCCGGCCGGCACCCGCATCCAGCTTGGCATGAAGATCACGCAGGGCCTGGGCGCGGGCGCCCGCCCCGATATCGGCCGTGCTGCGGCTGAAGAAACGCTGGACCAGCTGGAAGGCGCGCTTGATGGCGCCCACATGTGCTTCATCGCCGCCGGCATGGGTGGCGGCACCGGCACTGGCGCTGCCCCGGTGGTGGCCCGCGCCGCCCGCGAGAAGGGCATCCTGACCGTTGGTGTCGTCACCAAGCCGTTCGCCTTCGAAGGTTCCAAGCGCATGAAGGCAGCCGAGGAAGGCATTGCCGAACTGCAGAAGCATGTCGACACGCTGATCATCATCCCGAACCAGAACCTGTTCCTGATCGCCAACGCCAACACCACCTTCAAGGACGCCTTCGCCATGGCGGATCAGGTGCTGCACCAGGGCGTGCGCGGCATCACCGATCTGATGATCATGCCGGGCCTCATCAACCTCGACTTTGCCGACATCCGCACCGTGATGAGCGAGATGGGCAAGGCGATGATGGGCACCGGCGAGGCCAGCGGCGAAGGCCGCGCCATCGAAGCCGCGCAGAAGGCCATTGCCAACCCGCTGCTGGATGAAGTGTCGATGCGCGGCGCCCGCGGCGTCATCATCAACATCACCGGTGGCGACGATCTGAAGCTGATGGAAGTGGACGAAGCCGCCTCCTACATCCGCGACATGGTGGACGATGATGCCAACATCATCGTGGGCAGCGCCTTCAACCGCGACCTTGAAGGCATGATGCGGGTGAGCGTGGTGGCCACCGGCATCGATGCCGCTGCCAAGCCGATGCCGATCGCGCCCCCGGCCAAGAAGCCGACGCAGGCGGCCTTCCTGTCGCAATCCAGCATCTTCGCGCTGCCGGCCGAGCCGCTGCCGGAAGCCGAACCGGAAACCGCCGCCAGCACCGCGCCGGCGCCCGCACCCGTGCCGGAAACCGCGCAGGACGAACCGGCCGTGGCCGAACCGGAAGCGGAACTGCCGGCCATGGCCGCCGATGCGCCGGAGGCTGCACCTGCCGTTTCGGAACCGATGGACGACGCGCTCGACCTGTCGACCGTCGGCGAGCGCGTCGACGATGTCTCCCCGATGACCTTCGGCTTCACGCCGAAGGGCCCGGCGCCGGTGCCGCCGCCCGCCGTGTCCGGCCCGGCCGCAACCGATCGCCGGCCGCCCCAGGCGGCGCAGGCGGCGCCGGCCGCAGAGGAACGGTCGCTGACCCTGTTCGAGCGCATGATGGGCCTGTCGCCGCGGCGCAGCCGGGCGCCCGAGCCGCCCGCCACGCTGGCGCCCGAGCCCGACGCCAGCCAGGCGTCCGATCAGGAACTGCCCGGCTTCCTGAAGAAGCAGGTCAACCGCTGAGCACGATTTTTCCGCAACTGGAAACGAACGGGAAGGCCCGGCTGGCAACAGCCGGGCCTTTTCGCGTGCAGGGTTCGGCGCTGTGCCGCCGTTGTCAGGCTGCGAGTTGCAGCAGCAGGAAGTCGCTGGCGTCCTTCAGAACGGAGGCACGGCCGCGGAACGGCTTCGACAGCGCCAGCAAGATGCCGATGTGGCCAAGATCGGGATAGACGCGCGCTTCCGCCTTGCCGCCCAGATCGCTGATCGCATTGGCCAACCGGCGGCTGTTGCGCGGCAGCACCGTGGTGTCGTCGGCGCCGTGCAGCAGCAGCAGGGGCGGGGCATCGCCGCGGGCGAAGTGGATGGGCTGCGTGTCGGCCAGATCGGGGGCATTGCCCAACGCGGCTTCGGCCACGCCGCCGGCCACGAACGGCAGGAAATCGGCCGGGCCGGCCAGGCCAACGGCAGCCCTGATGGCACCGGCCACGCCCCAGCGCCGATCCAGCGCCAGCAGCAGGGCAATGTGCGCGCCGGCACTGTGCCCCATCACCGCCACCCGCGCCGGATCGCCGCCATGATCGGCAATGTTGGCCTGCACCCATTTCAGGGCGGCGGCACCATCTTCCACGAACGCCGGCCAGCGCACCTGCGGCACCAGCCGATAATCCGGCACCACCACCACGAAGCCGCGCGCCGCCAGCGCCCGCGCCACGAAGCCATAGCCATCGCGGATGCCGCTGTTCCAGCTGCCGCCATAGAAGAAGACGATCACCGGCAACGCGCCGGCTGCGGCCTTCGGCGCCCACACATCAAGCTTCTGGCGCGGATCATCACCAAAGGCCGCCCCATCCACCAGCCGGCGCACCCCGCCATCGCCGGGCGTCACGCGGTTGAGGCCGTTCAACGCCCCCAACGGCGAGCAGGCCGCCGCCAGGGCCGACAGGGGAGCAAGGCTGAGCAGCGACCGGCGTGACATCATCTGCCGCTCGTATGCGCTCGCCCTGCGGCCGGCAATCGGTGCGGATTGCCGCTGCCACCCCGCGCCGCTATGCTGTCAGGCAAGAACAGGGGAGATGGCGCCATGAAGCTCAACATCAACGGCAAACCGGTTGACGTGGCGGCTGATCCCGACATGCCATTGCTGTGGGCGCTGCGCGATGTGCTGGGCCTGACAGGCACCAAGTTCGGCTGCGGGGCCGGTTTCTGCGGGGCCTGCACCGTGCAGCTGGATGGCCAGCCGGTGCGCGGCTGCCAGACGCCGGTTTCGGCGGTGGGCACTGCCCAGATCACCACCATCGAAGGGCTTTCGGCCAGTGCATGGGGCCGCAAGCTGCAGGATGCCTGGGTGGCGCTGGATGTGCCGCAGTGCGGCTATTGCCAGGCCGGGCAATTGCTGGCGGCCGAGGCGCTGCTGCGCACCACGCCCAAGCCCAGCGATGCCGACATCGATGCCGCCATGAGCGGCAATCTGTGCCGCTGCGCCACCTACACGCGCATCCGCGCCGCCATCAAGCAGGCGGCAGCCGCGTGAGCGCAAGCCGCCACGCAGTTCTGCCCAGCGAAGGCGTCAGCCGTCGCGCATTCCTGAAGGTCGGCGTGATCGCCGGCGGCGGCCTCAGCCTGGGCTGGCAGTTCGGTGCGCGCGCCAGCGTGCCGGGCGCGCTTTCGGCGTTCGTGATCATCGATGGCGATGGCCGCATCCGCATCACCGCCCATCAGCCGGAAATCGGCCAGGGCGTGAAGACCAGCTTCCCGATGATGATCGCGGAAGAACTGGACGTCGATTGGGAACAGGTGACCGTGGTGCAGGCCCCGGGGAACCGCGCCGTTTATGGCGTGCAGGTGGCTGGCGGATCGATGGCGACGCCCACCCAGTTTGACCGGATGCGCCGGCTGGGCGCCGGTGCGCGCGCCATGCTGGTTGAAGCCGCTGCGCAGGCGTGGGGCGTGCCGGCGGGCGAGATCACCACCGGCAGCGCCCTGCTGCACCACAAGGCATCGGGCCGCAGCGCACGCTATGCCGAGATGGCCGAAAAGGCGGCGTGGTTGAAGGCGCCAGACCCGAAAACGCTCACCCTGAAATCCCCGGACCAGTTCCGCCTCCTGGGCCGGCGCGTGCCCGGCGTGGACAATCGCAAGCTGGTGACCGGCGAGCCGCTGTTCGGCATCGACGCGCGGCCAGCGGGCATGGTGTTTGCCGCGTTTGCCAAGTCCCCGGTGTTCGGCGGCCGGCTGAAAAGCGCCAACCGCGCCGCCGCACTGGCAGTGCCGGGCGTGATGGGCCTGATCGACATTGCCGAACGCCGTGACCTGAAGACCGAGATCGACGTGCCGCTGCCCGGCATCGAGGTGCTGCCGCAGGGCATCGCCGTGCTGGCCACCAGCACATGGGCAGCGCTGCGCGGTCGCGACGCGCTGGCCTGCCAGTGGGAGGGCGGCGACGCGGCCTTCCAGTCCACCGCCGCGTGGGAAGCGGCGGCTGCCACGGCCCTGAAGCAAGGCCCCCAGAAGCCCGGCTTCATCAACGAAGGTGACGCTCTTGCCCGGCTGGCCGGCGCGGCACGGCGCGTGGCGGCCGATTACGCCTATCCCTTCATCGCCCATGCCGCGCTGGAGCCGATGAACGCCACCGCGCACGTGACGGGTGACACGTGCGAGCTGTGGCTTTCCACGCAGACGCCGGAAGACGCGCGCCGCATGGTGGCCAAGGCACTGGGCATCAAGGCCGGGAATGTGACGCTGAACCTGATGCGATCGGGCGGCGGTTTCGGGCGGCGGCTGATGAACGATGTCGCAGTGGAAGCCGCAGTGATCGCCAGGGCCGCCGGCGTGCCGGTGAAGCTGACATGGGATCGCGGGCAGGATTTCGCCCACGACTGGCTGCGCCCGGGCGGCTGGCACCGGCTGGAGGCGGGGCTGGACGCCAAGGGCGACATCATCGCCTGGCACGATCATTTCATCAGCTATGGCCGCGATGGCGTGCTGGATCCGCCGGCCAGCATCGATCGGTCGCTGTTTCCGGCCGGTGTCATCAAGGATTACCGGGCCGATGTGACGGTGCTGCCACTGGCCTCCACGCTGGGCTGGCTGCGGGCGCCGATCAACAACGCCTTTGCCTTCGTCACGCAGGGCTTCATCGATGAATGCGCCGACGCGGCCGGGCGTGATGGCCTTGAATATCGGCGCGCCCTGCTGGGCGAAGGACGCAGCATCCCGATGGCGGCCGAAGGCGGCGCGGAAGGCACCGAAAACACCGGCACCCCCTATCACACCGGGCGCATGCGCGGCGTGCTGGACAAGGCCGCCGAAATGGCCGGCTGGGGCCGCACGCTGCCACCGCGCCGGGGCATGGGCATCGCCTTCCACTTCAGCCACCTGGGCTATTTCGCCAATGTGGTGGAAGCCAGCGTGGCCGCCGATGGCAGCGTGGCGGTGCACGGCGTCTGGGTTGCGGCCGACGTGGGCCGGCACATCATCAATCTTTCGGGCGCGGAAAACCAGGTGCAGGGCAGCGTGATCGATGCACTGGGCGCCGCGCTGGGCCAGCGCATCAGCTTTGCCGATGGCGCCGTGGAGCAGGTGAATTTCGGCGATTATCCCCTTGCCCGCATGGACATGGCGCCGCCGGTGGCGGTGGCCTTCCTGTCCACCGATTTCCCCACCACCGGTCTTGGCGAGCCGGCCTATCCCAGCCTGGCACCGGCACTGGCCGGGGCGATCTTCCAGGCCACCGGCAAGCGGCTGCGCCAACTGCCGTTCGACACCGGGCTTCTGAAGGCATGAGGGCCAGATGACCATCCAGATCAGCCGCCGCAATTTCCTGTTCGCCAGCGCGGCCGTGGGCGGCGGCCTCTATCTGGGCCTGCGCCCCGAAGCGGCAGGCGCGGCAGAGGCCGGGCAGTTGAACGCCTGGGTGGTGATCCCGCCCACCGGGCCCATCCGCATCATGGCCAGCAATCCGGAAATCGGCCAGGGCATCCGCACCAGCCTGCCGATGGTGATCGCCGAGGAACTGGACGCCGATTGGCAGGCCGTGGAGATTGTGCCGACCATCGCCGACAGCAAGATCTATGGCCGGCAGGTGGCTGGCGGATCGATGGCCACCACCACCCAGTATGAACCCATGCGCCGGGTGGGTGCGGCCGCCCGCGCGATGATCCTGCAGGCGGCCAGCGCGGCCTGGGGCGTGCCGGTGGCGGAATTGAGCACGCGCAATGCCATGGTGATGCATGGCAGTCGCCGCGCGCCCTATGGCCAGTTCGCAGGCGCAGCCGCCGCCCTGCCCGCCCCCGATGCCGCCAGCGTGCCGGTGAAGGACCCGAAGGACTTCCGCCTGATCGGCAGCTTCCAGCCGGGCGTGAACAACCGCGCCATCGTCGCCGGCAAGCAGGACTACGGCATCGATGCGGTGGTGCCGGGCATGATCCACGCCGCCTTCCACAAATCGGGCGTGCAGGGCGCGAAGGTGACAAGCGCCAATCTTGATGTGGTGAAGGCGCAGGGCGGCGTGCGCGATGCCTTCATCGTGACCGGCACCGACGAATATGAAGGCCTGGCCAGCGGGGTGGCGATCCTGGCCGACACCAGCTGGCATGCGCAGCGCGCCCGCGCCGCGCTTGAGGTGACATGGAGCGACAGCCCGGCGGCCTTCCAGTCAACCGCCACCTGGGCAAGGCTGGCGGCCGAAGCCAAGACCAAACCGCCGGCCATGCCCATCCATGCCACCGGCGACGCGGCCGCCGCGCTGGCAGGTGCGGCAAGGCGGGTGAAGGCTGATTACAGCTACCCGTTCATCCCGCATGTGCCGATGGAGCCGATCAACTGCACCGCCCGCGTGACGGGTGACAGGGTGGAGATCTGGGCGCCCACCCAGAACCCGGAACCGGGCCGCGCCGCCGTTGCCAGGCTGCTGGGCGTGCCGCCGGAGAACATCACCATCCACATGATGCGGGTGGGCGGCGGTTTTGGCCGGCGCCTGCAGAATGATTACATGGTGGAAGCCGTTGCCATCGCCAAACAGGCCGGCCGCCCGGTGAAGCTGACCTGGACGCGCGAGGATGACGTGACCCAGGATTTCCTGCGCCCCGGCGGCTGGCACTATCTGGAAGCCGGGCTGGATGCCGCCGGCCGCTGCATCGCGTGGGACAATCACTTCATCTCCTATGGCCGCGACGGCAAGTTCGCCCGCGCCGCCGGGATCGGCCCCACCGATTTCCCGGCCGGCATCGTCGAGCATTTCCGGCTGGGCGCGACCGTGCTGCCGCTGCAGCACACCACCGGCTTCCTGCGCGCGCCGGCCAACAACGCCTTTGGCTTCGTGACGCAGGGCTTCATCGATGAACTGGCCCATGCGGCCGGCAAGGACCCGCTGGAATTCCGTCGCGAATTTCTGGGGCCGGCACGCATCGTCGGCGATCCGGCCTCGCGCGGCCCCTACAACACCGGGCGGATGCGCGCCGTGCTGGACAAGGCCGCCGCCATGGCCGGCTGGGGCCGCAAGCTGCCGCCGCGTTCGGGATTGGGCATCGCTTTCCACTTCAGCCACCTGGGCTATTTCGCCAACGTGATCGAGGTGGCGGTGTCTCCTGCGGGCGAGGTGAAGGTGGAAAAACTGTGGGTGGCCGGCGACATCGGCCGCCAGATCGTCAACCCCGCCGGCGCGCTCAACCAGGTGCAGGGCAGCGTGCTCGATGCGCTGAACGCCTGTCGCAACCACGCCATCACCTTTGCCGACGGGGCCATCGAACAGCGCAATTTCGGCGATGTGCCGCTGATGCGCATGGACGAGGCGCCACCGATCGAGGTGGCCTTCCTGACGCCCGATCATCCGGTGACGGGCCTGGGTGAGCCGGCCTATCCGGCGGTCGCCCCGGCGCTGGTCAATGCCATCTTTGCCGCGACCGGTGTGCGCCTGCGCAGCCTGCCGCTGGACCTGTCGCAACTGAAGGCCTGAACCGTCACACGGGCGCCACAAAGCGCCGGCAAGGCGGCCACATGCCTTTCAGAAGCTTCATCATGGCGGCGCTGCTTGCTGCCCCCGCCGCCGCGCAGGACGTGCAAAGCTGGACCACGCTGCTGGCGCAGGGGCCGGTGGACGGCAAGCTGCTGCTGTGGGCGGAACTGCAGCCGCGCTTCACCAGCGATGTTGGCCGCATGGGCCAGTTCATCGCGCGCGGCGCCGTTGGGGTGCGGCTGAAGAACGATATCGATCTGCACGCCGGCTATCATTATCAGCACAACAACCCGGCGCCCGGCGTTTCCAGTGACGAACATCGCTTCTGGCAGCAGCTGACGGCCCCCGTGGTGCGCCGGGACAATGGCTTTGCGCTGATCACCCGCTGGCGGCTGGAGCAGCGCACGATTGAAAATGCCGATGATCTGGGCTGGCGGCTGCGCATGCTGTGGCGGGTGCAGCAGCCGCTGAACGGGCCAGGCACGGCCGGCCCGCTGGCGTGGGCCGAAACCTTTGTTGCGTTCAACGATACGGATTGGGGCGCGCGCAGCGGCTTTGATCAGCAGCGCGTGTTCGTGGGGTGGCTGCAACCGCTGGGCAAGCGCCTGAACTTCGAGGCCGGCTATATGGCCCAGCACATCAACCGGCCCGGCCCCAACGCCACCAATCACGTGCTGAACCTCACGCTGAACCGCCGGCTGGGCTGATTGGCCCAGCCGGCGGCGGCGATCACTTCAGTGTTTTCAGATAGGCGATCACATCCTTGCGCTTTTTCGCGTCAGGGATGCCGGCAAAGGCCATCCGCGTGCCCTTCACATAGGCGGCAGGCTTGGTGAGATAGGTGTCGAGATTGGCCTCGGTCCAGCTCACGCCCTTGGCCTTCATCGCCGCCGAATAGTTGAAACCGGCAACGCTGGCGGCCTTGCGGCCCACCACGCCGGCCAGCGACGGGCCAACGCCGTTCTTGCCGGCCACGACATTGTGGCAGGCCTTGCACTGCACGAAGGCCTTTTCGCCGGCCTTGGCATCCTGCGCGGCGGCCGGGGCGGCCAGCGCGGCGGCGGCAACGGCC
>JALOSK010000072.1 GCA_025458465.1 Sandarakinorhabdus sp.
CGGAATGTCCTTGCGGCGGCCATCGTCAAAGCGCAGCTCGACATGATAATCGGCCTTGAATTCCAGATAGGTGATGCTGTCCGGCTTGTCGGAGAGCAGGGACAGGAATTCGTGGAAATTCTCGGTCGTGGTGTTGTCGCTGCACGGCGTGCCGATCACGTAGATGCGCTCGAAGCCCAGCTTGGCCTCCAGCCGGCGCAGGGCGTGGATCTGGCAGGGGATGCCGATGATGCCGATGCGCTTGAAGCCGGCGGCGCGCGCCGGTTCCAGCAGCGCGAGCAGCGGCGCATAGCCCATGCGCATGCCGCGCACCTGCGCCATGGCTTCGGGCTTCGTCACCATCACCGGGCGCGGGCGCCACTTGTCGTCGGGGTCGGGCGCCATGGTCAACACGGCATCCACCGCGCCGGTTTCCAGCAGGCGTTCGCCAAGACGGCTGGTGATGCCGGTCCACTGCGCGCCGGCTGACGGCTGTTTCAGCCGCGCCTTGGCCATGCGCTGGAACGGCCCGAAGAACAGTTCATCGGCGCGGCTTTCATCGCGGGCGCGGCCATGAACCTGGGCCTCCATCGCGGCATAATCGGGCTTGATGAACTGGCAGGCGGTGCCGCAATCGGTGGGTGTGGACGTGCGCGAGACGCCGCAATCGGTGCACAGGCCGCGCGGTGCGGCGGCTGCGAAGGCAGGCGCAATGATGCCCGTTTTTTCAGTCACTTGTTGGCCCCGATCCTGGTTGGCACCCCTGCCTGCCGCTGCTGTTAGCGTGCCACATGTCACATCCGCAAGGGGGCGCCATAACCCGTCAGTTCCAGATAGCCGCGCCCGCCCGGCACCTTCACCGCCCCTTCCCAGTACAATGGTCCGCCACCGGCACGGCTGTCGAGTTCCTGATCGGGCATGATCGGCGTGACGGGCAGGCGCTGCCAGCGGCCATTCAGGCGATAGTGCACCACCGGCCGCACCGGCCAGCGCGCCTTGCTGCGCGGCGATTGCCACCAGCCATCGGCCAGCCAGCGTATATCCTCGGGCTTGAACACGGTGAGCCGGCCATCGCGATCACGGTGGCTGCCGCCCGCCCACAGCGCACCGCCCTTGCCGTCGCGCACCCGGAACAGCGTGAGCGCGCCGCCATCATCAAGGTTGAGGCCCAGCCAGTCCCACCCCACGGCGCCGGGATTGAGCAGCGTGGACGACCATTCGCGGTCCAGCCAGGCGGTGCCCTTCACCGGCTTGCCGTTCAGCCGGCCTGCAACCGCCAGATGCGGCCAGCTGTAATAATGGCTCGCCTCCTGCGGGTGCGGGCCCTTGCGGCTGTAGCCGCCCTCCCCCTGCAGGATCACGCCCTGCGTGGGCGTGAACGCCAGATCGAGCGCGAAGCCCTTATCTGCAACCCGCGCGTGCAGCCGGCCATCGGCGCCGCGCCACAGCCGCCAATCATCCAGCGTCACGTCCATATCCCCCACCCTGGCCTCTGCCAGGCCGAAGCCCTGCCGGGCGATGCGGGCGGCGTGGCGCAGGCGCCTGTGCCCCGGATCGGCAATCGCGGCATGGGCGAAGATCACCTGCCGCGGCGTGAAGCGCGATGGATTGTTGGTGGCGATATCGGGCCCAAGATCCGGTTTTGTGCGGAAGAAGGTGATCTGGAAGCCCTTCGGCCCATCGGGCGTGTCCAATTGGCCCGTGACATACCACCATTCGGTGCGGAAATCGGGGTGGGCGCCATGATCGGCCGGAAAGCGCAGCGCCACACCGGGCCTTACGGGCGCGAAGTGCGCCGCCACCAGCAGCGGCGCCAGCAGCAGCAAAACAAGCCCGCGCAGCATCACCAGTCTGCCCGCACGGCCAGCACGGCGCCGCGGCCCAGCGCGCGGCGGCCGGCGATCAGCGCGGTGCCGCCCGCGCACAACACCAGCGCCGCCACCAGCGCGCCCAGCAGCGGCCACGGCAGCGCCAGATCCATCGTCCAGTGGAAGCTTTGCGGGTTCACCACCTTCACCAATACCAGTGCCATCGCCAGCCCCAGCGCCACGCCGGTGAGCGCCCCCACCAGCCCCAGCCCCGCCCCTTCGGCGGCCAGCATGGCCAGCACCTGCCCACGCGCCAGCCCGACATGGCGCAACATGCCGAATTCCTTCAGCCGGGCCAGCACCTGCGCCGAAAAACTGGTGGCCACCCCGGCAAGGCCAATCAGGATGGCAATCGCTTCCAGCGCATAGGTAACGGCAAAGCTGCGATCGAAGATCTGCAGCGCCACCCGCCGCATGTCAGACGGGCGGCCAAACTGCGCCTGCCCGTGCACCGCTGCCGGCAACGCGGCCATCAGCGCGGATTGCACCGCTGCGGCATCGGCGCCGGCGGCCAGTTCGATGGCGGCTTCCGTGGCACTGGCATCGCCGGTGAAGCGGCGATAATCGGCCATCGGCATGATCACGGCGCCCCACTGCCGGGCATAATCACGCCACACGCCGGCCACGAACAGGCGGCGCGGTTGCCCGCCGATCACCAGTTCCCGCACGTCACCCACCTTCCAGCCATAAAGCCAGGCCATCGCTTCGGACACGATCACCGGCGCAGCGCCGGCCGGCGGCGCACCGGCCGCGCGGGACAGCACCGGCACCGCCGCAGCGCCTTCCTGCGCCATCAGCGCCAATGCCGGCCGCGCGGGATCAAGCCGCACCGGCTGCACGCGCTGGAAACGGATGGCGGCAATGCCCGGCACCGCGGCCAGCCGTGCCTGATCGGCCGGCTGCAGCCCGCCGGCCTCGGCGGCTTCCAGATGCAGATAAAGATCGGCCGGCAGCACCGCCACCAGCCAATCATCAACCGATTGGCGGAAGCTGGCCACCATCACCGCCATCGCCACCATCAGCGCGGTGGACGCCACGATGCCCGAAAGCGCCAGGCTGGCGGCCTGCGGGCTTCCCCACAGCCGGCGCAGCGCCAGATCGACCGGCACCGCCCGCACACCCAGCAGTGGCCGGATGAGCCCCCGCGCCAGTGCCGGCATCAAGGCCACCCCGCCGGCCAGCAACAACGCCATGGCCGCATAGCCCAGCAGCGGCAGCCCGGCGATCGGCGGGCCGAGCGCCGCCAGCACGCCGGCGCCCAGCAAGGCCAGCCCCGGCCAGGCGCGCGGCGGGCGGGCCGGATCGGGCACCTCGCCCAGCCCCTTCAGGGCCAACGCCGGCGCCTGCCGGGCGGCGGCCAGCGCCGGCACGATGCTGCCCGCCAGCGCCGTCAGCAGCCCAAGGCCGCCGAAGAACAGTGCGACCAGCGGCGGGAACGCCAGCCGGGCATGGGTGGCGGAAAAATAGCCGCCGCCCAGATCGCCGCCGAAATGATCGACCACCAGAGTGGCCAGCACATGCCCCAACGCCAGGCCCAGCGCCGCGCCCAGCACGCCCAGCAGCAGGGCTTCCACCAGAAGCTGCACCACCAGCCCCTGGCGCGGCAGCCCCAGCACGGCCAGAAGGGCGAACTGCGGCCGCCGGCGCGCCACCGACAGCGCCTGCGCCGACCAGACCAGGAAACCGCCCGTAAGCAGCGCCACCAGCGCCAGCATGCCCAGATTGACACGATAGGCGCGCGACAGCGCATCGGCGCGGCTGGCCTCTGCCTCCGGGGCGGAAAGCAGCGCATCGGCCGGCAATGCTGCGGCAATGGCGCGCTGAGCGGCGGCCACATCGGCGCCTTCGGCCAGCCGCAGATCAAGCCGCTGCAAGCGGCCCAGCTGGCCGAAACGGGCCTGCGCCTCGGCGATGTCGATCACCGCCAGCTGCGCATCGTCGCCGGCACCACGCAGCAGGCCGGCAACGTGCAGCCGCGATTGCTGGCCAGCAGCGGTGATGGTGAAACCGTCGCCGGGTGCCACCCCGGCCGCGCGCGCCAGCGCTGGTGAAAGGAACACGGCATCGGCGCGCCAGCCCGGGCGGCTGCCCACGCCGCTCTGCCCGGCACTGGCGATGCCCACCAGCCCCGGCGTGACGCCCATCGCCCGCAGCGGATCGACGCCAATCAGGGCAAGACGGCCGCCCCTTGCCTTGCTGCCAGGCCGCGCCAGCTGGCCCCAGCTGGCGGCCAGTTCCACAACCGGACTGGCCCCGGCAACACCCGGCAGCCGCGCAATGCGGGGATAGAGCAGCTCGTCAAAGCCGGCCGGCGTGCGGCCGCGCACGGCCAGATCGGCACGCCCCGAAACGCTGGCGATGGCCCGGCCGAAACTGTCGAGCGCAGCGGTGTTGACCAGATGCACCGCAAAGCCCAGCGCCACCCCCACGGCAATCGCCAGCACGGCAATGGCCAGACGCGCCGGCCCGGCCCGCCATTCGCCGGCCAGCAGCCAGCGCGTCGCCACCGGGTTGAAACTGGCCAAGATCGTGCCCTCAGCCGTGGTGGGAGGGTGCGAGGCCCGCCGCCGTCAGGCTCAGTGCCCGGTCGGCCGCCGCCGCGACACGCTCGCTGTGGGTGACGATCAACACCGCCGCGCCATTGTCCCGCGCCTGCGCCAGCAACAGCGACAGGATGCGCCCCGCCGTTTCGGGATCAAGGTTGCCGGTGGGTTCATCGGCCAGCAGCAGCGCCGGGCGGCCCACCAGCGCGCGGGCGATGGCCACGCGCTGCAGTTCGCCGCCGGACAGATGCGCCGGCCAGTCGCCAGCCCGATCACCCAGGCCCACGGCAGCCAGCATCGCCCCGGCCCGCGCCAGCGCGTCGGCCTCGCGCGCGCCACCAAGCAGCAGCGGCAAGGCGACGTTGCGGGCCAGATCAAGGTGCGGCAGCACGTGGAAGGCCTGGAACACGAACCCGACATGGGCACAGCGCAACGCCGCCCGCTGCGCCTCTGGCAGGCGCGTGATTTGCTGCCCGGCGATGGTCACGCTGCCGGTATCAGCCTCATCAAGGCCGGCGATGATGTTGAGCAGCGTGGATTTTCCGACACCCGATTCGCCGGTGATCGCCACCACCTCGCCAGCCCGCACCGCCAGATCGACGCCCGAAAACAGGCTGCGCGCGCCGCCGGCCGGCAATGGCACAGCCCGCGCCAACCCGGCCACCGCCAGCACGGGCGCGGCAGGCGATTGGGCGGGATCGGCAGCGGCAGCACGCGCCGCGCCGGCAGCAGGAACATCGGCAAGCATGACCCGGCTTTACCCCAGCCGCGCCAAGAAGGGAGCCGGGTGTGGCACCATGCCCACCCGCGCCCGATGCTCAATCCTGCTTGGCGAACAGGTTTTGGGGGTTGCGCATCGCCTTGAACTCCAGCGCGTTGCCGGCCGGATCGAACAGGAAGAAGGTGCCCTGTTCGCCCGGCTTGCCGGCAAAGCGCACGTGCGGTTCCAGTTCGAACCCCACGCCAGCCGCCTTGATGCGGGCGCCCAGCGCTTCCCAGCCGGCCCAATCCAGCACCAGGCCGAAGTGCGGCACCGGCACGCTGTCCCCATCCACCGGGTTGCGGTGAATGGCGCTTTTCGGCGCCTTGTGGACCACCAGCTGGTGGCCATGGAAATCGAAATCGATCCAGGTTTCGCTGGAGCGACCTTCGGGGCAGCCCAGCACTTCGCCGTAGAAATGGCGGGCGGCGCCAAGGTCATCAACCGGGATGGCAAGATGGAAGGGGTTCATGTCAGGCCTCTTCGTCGTCGGGTGCGATGGGGTGAGCGGCGGCCAGCGCGGCGGCGCGGGCGTGGAGCGCGCGGCTTGCCTCGGCCAGCTTCACGCCTTCCACTGTCCGAATGGGGTGACCATCGGCCAGCGGCGGGCAGGCAGCATGATCGAAGGGCTGCACCCCGCTCACGGCCCCATTGTGAGCCGGTTGCAGCAGCCAGTTCATCACCTGCATCAGCCGCGTGTGAATGTTCAGATGTTCCAGCGCGGCCGCCGTGCCGGCTTCGGGCGGCAGGCTTTCGCGCCACAGCCGGCCGGGCCCGTCAGACCAGCGGCGCGCCGCTTCGGCAGCGGCAGCGGTGTCGCGGAACAGCGCGTCCAGAAGCGGTCGCAGTCGCGGTGGCGCCGGCTTGCGACGCCCCCTTGAAACCGGCTTCAGGCTGCCCAGATTCGTGTTGCCGGCGCCGTCATCGGGGTCGGCAATCCCGCTGTTGCCATCCGGGACAGCGGCATCATCGCCCGGCCCATTGCGGGCGGGCTTGTTGGCAGCTCGCTTTGAAGAGGATCTGACCATGCGAGGTTTTGACATATCGCCTTTGTTGCGTTCGTCCATCGGATTCGAGAATCTGAACCGACTGGTGGAATATGCCGGCCGTGTCGATGCCGGTGACGCCTACCCCCCCTACAACATCGAAAAGCTGGGCGATGGCGCCTACCGCATCCAGATGGCGGTGGCCGGTTTCGCCCAGGCCGAACTGGACATCACCGTGCAGGAAAACACGCTGATCGTCTCTGGCCAGGCCGCCCCGGACGCCGAAGGCAAGGAACGCGTGTTCCTGCACCGCGGCATTGCCAAGCGCGCCTTCGAGCGCCGCTTCCAGCTGGCTGACACCATCAAGGTGACCGGCGCCAGCTTCGAGAATGGCCTGCTCAACATCGCGCTGGTGCGCGAGATTCCGGAGCACAAGAAGCCACGCAAGGTGGCGATCGGTGGCGCCGAAACCATTGATGCGCTGCCGGCCGAACTGGCGGTCGCGGCCGAATAAACCCCTATCCCCGCAACACTTTCCGGCGCTCGACGCGGAACCGCTTGAGTTCCTCGCCGGGCGCCGGCCATTCCGGATCGGCCCGGGCGGCCGCAGCATAATCCTCCATCGCGCCGCGCAGTTGCCCGGCCAGTTCACGGGCCTGGGCCCGGGCAAAATAGGCGCGCGCCGGCTCCTTGGGGCCAAGTTCGATACCATGGCTGATCAGGGCCACCGCTTCCTCGGCCCGACCGTCGAGGCGCGTCAGCGCGATGCCCTTGTTGATCCACGCCTCGGCCAGCGCCGGCGCCGCCTTGATCGCCAGATCGAAATCGTCGGCGGCGCGCTGCGGTTGCCGGGCCTTCAGCTGCGCGATGCCGCGATTGATCAGCATGGCCAGCCGCACCGGCGGGGCGATGCCGGTCTGCCCGATCAGGGCGGTGCAACGCCGGATCTGGGTTCGCGATGGCTTCGCCGAATCGGCGGCCTCCCGGCAGGGCCGCGCCAGCACCGATTCGTCCGCTGCCGGCACTTGCGCGCCGGCAGGCACCGCCAGCAACAAGAGGCAAACCAGCCCGCGCATCCGCTGCCTCAGGCGATGATGTCGGGAATCAGCAGGTCTTCCAGCATGCTGATCTCGTCCTTCAGGCGCAGCTTGCGCTTCTTGAAGCGTTGCAGCTGGATCATGTCGGCCTGGGGCAGTTGCGCCAGCGCATCGATCGCGGCGTCAAGGTCGCGATGGTCCTGCTTCAGCACTTCGATACGGGCACGGATTTCCGCCTGGTCCACGCTGGGCTCCAACGAAAGGCATGTGACCAACGCGTAACCATTGTTCGCGCCCGGCGGCAAGCGGAACCGCGCCGGCAAGGCCCATGGCAGGGCGGAATCATGCCGAACCGGTGATGAATCCGGGCCAAACGCCATGGACAGACGCCGCCGGACATGATGCAATCGCCAATCCTGCCGCCACCTTCTTCCCGGCCGGCAGTAGCATCAGGGAGAGTGCCGCATGGCCAACGCCCATCTCGACAATCTTGCTGCCCGTCATGCCCGGCTGGATGCCAGCCTGGCCGCGGAACTGAAACGCCCGCTGCCCGATGCAGCGGTGCTTCGTCGCCTGAAGCGCGAAAAACTGAAACTGAAGGACGAGCTCAACCGCGAGCCGGCGCACTGAGACGCCGGCCGGTGGGCCGCGCGGTCACTCGTCGCGGCTCACCTTCTCGTCCCGCTCGTGCCGTTCCTGGGCATCGATCGTCATGGTGGCGATGGGGCGGGCTTCCAGACGGGCCAGGCTGATCGGCTCGCCGGTCACTTCACACCAGCCATAATCACCTGATTCGATGCGGCGCAACGCGGCATCGATCTTGGAAATCAGCTTGCGCTGGCGATCGCGGGTGCGCAGTTCGATGCCCCAATCGGTCTCGCTGGCGGCGCGGTCGGTCAGATCGGGTTCGCGCAGCGGCTCTGATTTCAGCGCCTCCAGCGTGCCTTCCGATTCCTTCAGGATCTCGTCCTTCCAGGCCAGCAGCTTGCGCTTGAAATAGGCCAGCTGGCGCGGGTTCATGAACTCCTCGTCCGCAGAGGGACGGTAACCGGGGGGCAGATCGTCTCCTGGCGCGGCCACGATCAACGTTCCTTCATTGCCGTTGCCGGGACCGGAAAAATTGCCATCGGACTCACTTTTCATCGCCAGCTTCCCCATCGATCGGGGCTGACGCATGACCCACCACCGGGCCATGTACCAGACCCTCACATACTCGCCGACCAGACCCCTCCGGGCGGCAATCTCCCATGGCAGCGCCCCATAAACGGCTGCGCGGCAAGCGGCAAGCGGGGAAGTGGATTGGCCACGCGGCCAAACAGCGTATGGTCAGCCTTTCAGGCCGTCGATGCGGGCCTGCAGTGCGGCCAGCTGTTCCTTCAGGGCCTGCACCTCGTCGGCCGCAGGCTTGTGATCCGGCTT